>JAIDXU010000042.1 GCA_029058455.1 Paramuribaculum sp. | reverse complement strand
AAGCCCCTCGGCCGATATCTGCGCATCATCGGCTACTACTATCCAATTGCCTTTAGCTACTTTCACCTGATAGGGCGTGTCGCTGCCGTTAAACACCACCTTGATTTCTTTCCATATATCATTGTTAGCATTGTCAACAATCGAATAGCTGATCAGATTAGGAGTCTTTTCAGTGTCGATCTTGTCAAATTTGATATGCTTGGCAATCTGCTCGGCTGATGTCATGCGGAAGGCAGGATGCTGCTTGCGGAGTTTTATCAGTTCCTGATAATATTTAAATTGATCGGCATTTTTATTTTTTAGCGACCAATCGATTGCATTGACCGAATCGGGCGATTTATATGTGTTGTGAATGCCTTGCTTGTCTCTGAAAATTTCCTCGCCGGCAAAAATAAAGGGAGTGCCCTGCGATGTGAATACTATTGTCTGGGCTAGACGTGCCGCACGCTGACGGTCGGCTTCGGTTGAGCCGGGCATTGAGGCCGCAAGCTTATCGGTAAGACAGAGATCATCGTGACATGACACATAATTAATTATTTGTGTGGGCGCGACAGCGTATGCAAATTTTGAGTTGTTACCCTTTGAATAGTCAACCTGAGGGTGAGCAGTCGAGGCAACGATACCTATTTTTACAGTTTCCTCATTGCCGGGAGCATTGGTTGCGAAACCTGCACCTGCAGCTTCCGAATAGTGACCTTTAACGGCATCGCGCAGATCATCGGAAAAAACTGCGATGTCAGGCATTTTGCTCACGTTCTCTTTAAGGGCTCTTTTCTCGACAGGGAGAGGGGAGTCAGACGCAGTCCATCCCTCACCATATATAAATGCGTCGGGATTAATTTTAGCCAAAGTATCGGCGACCTGATTCATTGTCTCGATGTCGTGGATAGCCATGAGGTCAAAACGAAAACCGTCGATATGATATTCATCAGCCCACCATGCTATTGACTTCTTGATAAAGTCGCGCATTTGTTCTCGTTCAGAAGCGGTTTCATTTCCGCAGGCTGAAGCGTCGCTATATGATCCGTCAGAACGATGGCGGTAATAATATCCGGGAGCTGTGAGTGAGAAATTTGAATCATCGTTCTGTGCGGTATGATTATATACCACATCCATGATTACTCCGATGCCGGCATCATGGAGAGCCTTGACCATTTCTTTCATCTCTCTGACTCTCGCTTCAGGATCGGCGGGATTGGTGGAATATGATCCTTCGGGAGCATTATAGTTCACAGGATCATAGCCCCAATTGTATTGGTTTGACGGAAGATTGCTTTCATCAACGCTGTTATAGTCAAACGAAGGGAGGATATGCACATGAGTCACCCCGAGTTCTTTCAGATGATCTATGCCGGTTTTGTCACCGAGAGGAGTCACGGTGCCCTGTTCGGTAAGGGCAAGAAACTTGCCCTTGTTAACAATGCCCGACGAAGGATGAACGGAAAAATCCCTATGATGCATTTCATAGATCACGGCATCGGTTATCGCGGCCACTTTCGGCCCCTTGTCAGAGGCCCAACCTTTAGGGTCGGTCTTGCTGAAATCGATAATTGCGGCTCGCTCTCCGTTTGTTCCGAGAGCTTTGGCCCATACACCGGGAGTTGGAGCAAGCCATTTTCCGTTATATTTCACACTGAAAGTATAAAATTGGCCGTAAAGTTGGCCCGGAAGCGATACTGTCCATGTGCCGTTGGCCGACTTGCGCATATCAATTGTTGAAGTTGGGGCGCTGTTGCGGTCAGTAGGATAAAGCATGAGTTTGACAGCTTCGGCCTGAGGCGACCATAACATGAAATCGGTGGAGTTGGGAGTAACCGTTACTTCAAGCCCGGGACCTGTATAGGCGGGAAGTTTGGCAAGTTGAGAATCAATGTCGTCCGGTTGAGCGAAAAGCAGTTGAGCGGAAAAAAGTGTTCCGGTCAGCAGAGCCATGATCTTTTTATTCATTAGGGGTAAAGGTTCGGAGAAAAGAGTGTTTCGTTATGATTAAGATTTGTCAAACGGTTATTTTACCATTACTTTTCGTGTCGATGAAGGTGTTTTCACGATATAACATCCTGCATTAATCTCTGTTTTTGAAGTAGAGGCCGGTGCAACCTTTACAGTAGCTAAAAGCTGACCGGTGATACTGTATATCCTGCAGGTGGTTTCTTTTTCTGCGGTAGATTTAATGATAATCATACCGGTTGAGCCTTCGACTTTAAACTCCTTGTCAGAGTCGACAGAGGCCGACACAACTGCCGGAGCGTTGACAACGGAAGATAATTCAACAGGCACCGCGCCTGTGACAGACGGAGCGCAGAAGGCTATGATTGCGAGAAAAGCGGTTATGATGTGAAGCTTCATGACTTGAATTCTGAAAACAAGGTTAAGGTTTTTACAACCCGTTCAACCTATATTTATGCAAAATTAGAAAACAATCTCCTTATATACAAGATGCACCGGTTATTTTCACAAAAATTAATTGGATTAACAGGCCGATGCAAACTATATAATCTGTTTGTCACAATGATTTGAGGATTTTCAAGCTACGGAATATCCCTTTCAGTAGTATTCTGAGAGGCTTTTTGAAGA
>JAIDXU010000041.1 GCA_029058455.1 Paramuribaculum sp. | reverse complement strand
CATACCGAGGGCGAGCACGATACCGGCGATACCGCTGAGGGTAAGCACGGCCTGGAACGAGGCGAGAATACCGAAGGTGAAGAATATGTTGAATACGAGACCGAGGTTGGCGATGAGGCCGGGGATCACACCATAGAAGGCGATCATGAAGATCATGAGAAGCACAAGTGCCACGACAAACGACCAGAGACCGTCTTCAATAGCCTGCTGACCGAGCGACGGACCGATAACGGTGTCGGAGATGATGTCGACCTTGGCAGCCATCTTACCGCTCTTGAGCACGTTTGAAAGGTCTTTTGCCTCATCGGTGGTAAACTGACCGGTGATCTGCGAAACACCACCTTCGATGGGGCTCTGAACGGTGGGAGCTGAATAAACCTGATCGTCGAGCACGATGGCAACTCTCTTCTGAAGGTTGGCTGAGGTTACGCGGGCCCACTGGCGGGCTGCTTCGGGCTTCATGACCATTCTTACATAGTTGCCGCCCTGCATCTGGTCGAACTCGGCGGTGGCGTTGGTAACAACGTCGCCCGAGAGAGCGGGTTTGCCGCCTGATGTGCGGAGACCTACGAGAGTGTAGAGGTCCATGTGACGCACACGACCGGTGGTTGAGTCGGTATATTCAATTGACTGGGGTTTAACTTCCCATGCGAATTTCAGGTTGTTGGGGAGCACCTTGGCTGCGGGCGAAGCGAGAATCGAGTCGATGAGAACACGGTTGGCCGAAGTGGCGAGACCGAGCTCGATGGCTTCGTTTGAGTACGGACCCTGAACAAAGAGACCCATGAGGGTGCGTGTGCCGGTCGAATCAGAAGCGAGAGTGCGCTCGAGTTCGGCAAGGGCGTTCTGGTATTCACCCACGGGATAGGTTTCATAAAATTCGAGGTTGGCCGATGATTTGAGAAGCTCGCGCACACGGTCATGCTCTTTCACGCCGGGGAGCTCGAGCAGAATCTGACCGTCTTTTTCAAGCTCCTGAATGTTGGGAGCCACAACGCCAAACTGGTCGATACGGTTGCGGAGCACATTGGTTGAGCTGCTCACGCGGTCTTTCACCTCCTGGCGAAGAGCATTCTTGATAGCCTCGGGCGAATCGCCGCGCTTGGTCTGCTCCTTAAACACCACTGTGAGGTCGCCCGACGGGTCGATGCGGGTGTATTCACGGCAGAACACATCTACATAGTCGTTGGTGTGGGTAGCCTTGACCACAGAGTCGGTGGCGTGGATGGCCTGTTCGAAATATGGGTTACCCTCGGCATTAGCCATTGAGCGGAGAATGTCGGGCACTGATACCTGGAGGGTAACGTTCATGCCGCCCTTGAGGTCAAGACCCAGACCTACGCCGAGTTTCTGAACTTCGTTGAATGTGTATCCGAGATAAACCGGCTCTTTGGCGATAGAGTCGATATAGCTCTTGTAGGCCAGACGATAGGTATCTGTCCTTGTGTCGCTTCCGCCGGCAACAGCGGCGGCATAAGCCTCTGCCTTAGCCTCGTGGTGGTTGGTCACCAGAGTAAACGACAGGTAGAAAAGGCAAATGAGCACCAGAAATATCGCGATAATTCCGGCAACCACACTTCCTAATTTTCCTTTGCTTTGCATGTGGTGTTAATGAAGATTTATGGGTTATTAATAATTGGCTATGGTTTTTCAGCCTGCAAATATAGCGATTTCTTTTCTAACAAACCCTATTTTAGCAGGTAAAATAGCAGATTAGCCCCGTGATAGGGGTGCCGGGGTTAACTTTTGCGGCTCAGAGTGCGCTCTTCAAAGGCTTCGGCGGCGCTGACCCAGTCGGGGTCGAGGAGGTCGGATTTGGCGGTTGAGCGTCGGAAACAGGCCATTACGAAACGGCCTATCGCTTTGGTCTCAGAGGTGTCGGAGTTTATGACACGCTGCTCGAGCACCACCGATTTCGGGCCGAGGGAGGTTACGGCGGTCCACACCTGCAGAGGCTCGTTGATAAACGACTGGCTGTAGAAGTCGGCGTTGATGTTGACCACCGCCAGCGCCTGATCGCGCGACTGGAGGAAGTCGCCGTTTATCTCCTGAAAATAGTCGAGCTTGGCGAGGTCCATATAGCTCAGTATGGCGTTGTTGTTGATATGACCGAGCATGTCGACGTCGGTAAATCTCACCTGTATGTCGAGAGAGTGATGGAAGGGCGCGGCGGCCTCGGGCACTCGCGGATTGGTTGATTTGAGATAATTTGATTTGCGCATTTCTTTTTTTCTGCGTGATAGGATATTGAGAGGGGGAGAGCGTGTGAGAGGTCAGTTGATTCTGATTTCGGTTATGGCATTACACCCCACGCGGCGGTTGAGCTCGTCGCGCATGGAGCTGCGCGCCATCATGAGCTCCTGAGCCAAAGGCGACGACGAGATTTCGATGTGCAGCACTCCGTCGTCGGTCACATATCGGCGGGTGGCATAGCGCGTCACTCCCGGACCTACCAGCTCGCTCCAGAGATAACAGGCTCGCTGACGCGCCATTACGTCGCTGAGCCCTGCTCGGCTCATGGCGTCTGCGATTATTTCGCCAATGCTCATGGCGTCGCGTCGTTTCATATCGGGGTGGCTGAATTGTGGGGCGTGAAAGTGCCGTTGTTCACCTCCCACATCCGGTAGTCGCCCCCGGTGATGTTCATAATGTCATCGAGGTGGGTGCGGTTGGTGTCGGTTATGAATATCTGCCCGAATGATGATCGTGAGGTGGCGAGCTTCATGATATGTTCCACTCTCGAAGCGTCGAGTTTGTCAAACACATCATCAAGCAGCAGCAGCGGTTTCATGCCGGTGGCTTTGTGGAGAAATTCATATTGAGCCAGACGGAGAGCCACGGTAAAAGTCTTGCATTGTCCCTGCGAGGCTGTGCGGCGGGCGCTCATCGAATTGAGGGTCATGTCGATGTCGTCGCGGTGGGGGCCAACGGAGGTGTGTTTCACAATCTCGTCGTGGCGCCTTGCGCTGTCGAGCAGGTCACGGAGCGACATTTCGGTATCTTCGCCCTGCCAGCTTTGGTATTCAAGTCCTGCTATCTCACCTTCTCCCGGTTTGTGGCCGGCTATGGCGTTATAGCGAGAGGCGAACATGGGGGTAAGCTCGGCGGTGAAACGGCGGCGGCTGTCGGCTATGAATTGCGCGGCCATATCCATAACCGTTTCAACGGCGTCATAGAGGGTGTGATCCACTATGCCGTCGCGCAACATGCGGTTGCGCTGTTCCAAGGCGGTGCCGTAGCGCAACAGGGCGTCGAGATAGCGGGGCGAACTCTGCGATATGACCATATCCATCCACCTGCGGCGCTCTTCGGCGCTCCCTCTTATGAGGTCGATGTCGTGGGGCGCGATCATCACAATGGGAAAGGAGCCGACATGCTCGGTGAGCCGGCTGTATTCCTTTCCTCCGCGTTTCAGGCTTTTGCGGCGCCCGGGGCGGATGGCCATGGTAAGCTCTTCGGGAGTGTCGCGGCGGGTATAGCTGCCCCGCAGGGTGGCGAAATCGGCGCCGTTTTTTATCAGCATGGCGTCGGTCACGCCACAGAAGCTGCGGCAGTGGCTCAAGGTATAGATGGCGTCGAGCAGGTTGCTCTTACCCATGCCGTTGTTGCCTAACAGACAGTTTACCTTGGGCGAAAATTCGAGAGTGGCTTCGGATATGTTCTTGAAGTTGTAGAGTGACAGCTTGTTGAGCAGCATTTCCGGAGTAAGCTGAGGTCAGCGGATACTGATTTTTTCAACTTTGTCACCCTGACGGCGCAGGTAAAGGCCGGGGGCGGGTTTGGTGCTGTCAACGGGGCGGCCGTTGAGGTCGAACAGCTCTACGGGAGCGGTGTCGGAATCGGCACCCACATTTTCCACACCGGTGATTTCCTTACCGCCGGCTATATCCATCGATACATAACCTCCTTTGCTCTTTGTGGCGCGGACAATGTTGGTGATGGGATAATCAACTTCCTTGCCGAAGCCAAACGACGATTTGCCTGCATAGAAGGTATAGTCGGGATATTTCTCTGAAGTAAGGGTCTTATATGAGCTTCCTCGGCCGGGGAAGGGGTCGTTGCTCAGACTAAACTGCGAGTAATCTTTCGACTTATCGGCGCGAAGCAGGTCTACTCCCAGATGGCTGGCCTTGTTGTTGACTGTGTTATACATCCAGGTAGAGTAATCATAGTCAATGTGCCACACCAGCAATCCGCGTCCCTGCATGTGAGCGTCCCAGCCTTCCTGTTCGCGGGTCTCGATGAGGAAATATTCATCGGGATTTTTGGGCGAGGTGATTTTGAGGGCGCTGTTTGACTGGGTGATGGGATAGAGATCGAGAGTCATGGGCTCGGTCACTTCGACAGGCTCCAGCCAGCCGAGATAATATCTCTCGTAGGCGCTGTAGCCTATGGGTGTGCGCGACGAGTTGTTGAAGCAGCCCTGGTCGAGCACTGACCACAGGCCGGGAGTCTGGTCGTTGACGCCGTCGGTGCAATATAGGTCGGGCAGACCGAGCACATGGCTGAATTCATGCACGAATGTGCCGATACCGTCGGGAGCCGATTCGCCGTAGGGGTTATATTCAATCTCGTTGCCGCAGGCATAGTGGTTGAGTCGCTTGCCGTCGAAGGTGCGGTTTTTGGCGGGGTATTTGCTGCCGGCATAATCTATATCCCAGCTGTGAGGCCATACGCACTCTGCGGGCGCGCCGCTGACAGCCTCGCCATATCCGGCATAATAGATAAACACGTTGTCGATCAGGCCGTCTTTGTCGAAGTCATATTGCGAAAAGTCGATTATGTCGTCAAGAGCCTGACAAGCGTGGATAGCCATCTGCTCGGGGCGCTGGTCGCTGCCGCCAACATTGCCTCCGTAATATGAGCGTTTGTTGGGCAGGGTCACGGGGCCGTAGACGTCAAACTGAGGTCTGAAAGCGCCGTTTGAGTTGCTGATAAAGTAGTCTCTGGCCGAGCCGGTACCACCGAAGTCTGAATAGCCCTCCTGGTTGAGCATGTTGTAGAAGTGGGTATAGGGGTCGTCGACAGTGAATTGCACGTCGGCATATTCCACAAGTATGGCGATGCCTTTCACCACACCCTGTGAGGGGAACACTGTGGCGGCGCGTGAGGGTATGGGCGCGAGGGCGGCTTTGTTGGCTTGCTGGGCGAGGGTCTCGGCATTGATGGCGCGGCGGGTGGCCTCTCTGATTTCCTCGACGTTGAGCGAAGCAACATAGCTGCGGGCTTCGGCTGAGAGGCTGGCTATGGGAGCGGCCTCGATGCCTGACGAAACTACATTGCCGCCTTTATCGAGCTTGGCGAAGAAAAACGCTTCGCCCTCTCTCACCAGAGGAATGTCGGTCTCGGCAAGAGTGTACTGGTGGTTGCGGGGAGCGCCCGAGATATTCACCTCGAGCTTGGTGCCGTCGGGCTGTGTAAATAAATAAGGTGTGGTGCGGGGGGGGATAGCCCATGCGGCGGTTAATGATGCTGTGGCGAGCATCGAAAGAAATATTTTTCTACTGTTGTTATTCATGATTTGATATATC
>JAIDXU010000040.1 GCA_029058455.1 Paramuribaculum sp. | reverse complement strand
AGGTAGTCTTGCCGTGGTCAACGTGAGCGATTATGGCAATATTGCGTAATTTCTGCATTGAAAAAAATAGTATTTAGCCCTATTGGAGGCAGGTTTTTCGGGGTGCAAAATTACAATAAATCCACGATATGAAGAAATCATTTTATCAACATTTACTAACTTTGCACAGTTTTAATCGGGTCTCACCCATCTTTTTATTTTCGCGATGACGCAATATAATGACCTCCAACTAATCAAACGACAATTTTTTGCACTGCGCAACGGTATAATCGCAGATACACTCCGCAAAAGCGGCTCCCCGTTCCGCATGATTTTCGGCCTTAATATTCCTCAGATTGTCGAAAGCGCCTCACAGTGGAAAGGAAATGCCGACTTCGCACGTCGGCTCTGGGCCGACACGGCTACCCGCGAGAGCATGATGGCGGCTTGTGTGATAATGCCTTTTGAGGAAATGACTTTAGACGAAGCCCGCAAATGGATTGCCTCATCGCCGTGTTATGAAACCACCGATTTTCTATGTCATCAGGTTTTGCGCCATCTTCCGGAGGCTCGAATTTTAGCCGGGGAGTTAATCAACAGTTCTGACACGACCCTACGCTATGCTGCCGTGAGACTGATGTGGAACATCTACATGCGTGACCCTGCCGGAATATTGGAAATGGCGAAAAAAGGAGCTGACGACAACGATCCGGTCAATAGCCGAGTCGCCGCATCGCTCGTTGAAGAAATCAGGTTTATGCTTGATGATTCGGAGTGTGAGGACTGCCGCTGAGTTTCTCCGACATTATCACGCCTCCGAGTATCAGTGAGCAACCCACATATCCCACCCACGAGATATGTTCACCGAGCATTATCGACGACAGAACGAGTGTGACGATAGGTGAGAAATAAAGATAGTTACCCGACTTGATGGGTCCGAGACGCTTCACTGTCTGCGCCCACAACACAAACGCCAGCATCGAAGCCACAAGGCTGAGGAAACCGAGATTTATGAGCACCTGCGGACGGGTCAGAACACTCAACGGACACAACGAGGGCTCAAACGCAAGGAAAGGAAGAGCTGTCACCACACCGTAAAAGAACGTCTTGCGCGAAATAAACCATGTGCTGTAGAACGGATTAAGGTTTCTCAACACAAGGGTATAGATAGCAAACGTAATGGCTGCCAACAGCGCGAGAAGATCGCCGATAGGCTTGATCTTCACTACTAAAGAGCTGTTGAAAATCACACAGGCCACGCCGAGCAAAGCAACTACCGACCCGGCAATCACGCCACGCCCCAGACGCTCGTTGCGATAGAGCATGGTGGAAATCAGGGTTGTAATAAGGGGGGTAAGTGTAACAATGAGCGATACATTGCTCACCATCGTATAGCTGCAGGCCAGATTTTCGGCCACAAAATATATCGAGCCGCCACACATGCCGCACAACACAAACAATAGCTCATGTTTCACACTGTTGCTCCAAAACGGCTTGGGACACACAATTAGAGTTATAATATAGGCAATAAAAAAACGATATATGTAGATTTCTACCGCATCAAGCCCGTTTTGAAGCAGAATTTTGGTTGAAATAAAAGCAGCGCCCCATGCTGTAACCGCTATCAATGCACCTAAATGATAGCGCAAAGAGCTGCCGGCAAATCGACCTGACTGTGGGAAACGTGACATAAGAACTTTGATTTTTTAACTGAATGTCGAGTGCAAAATTAGCAAATTTACACCTCACATGCAAATTACCCCCACCAAATACTAATATGTAATTACATAAAGATACGCTGAATTTTCAGAAATTTTCGGGTGTGGGAAAACATTACGGGAGGGGAATTTGTATAATTTTTAGATGAAGGTCGATTGTGACTGAAATATAATTTGCCCGATTGGCGATTTGTTAATGTTAACAAAACGTGTTAACTTTGCGGCCATCACTTCGAAATAATTTTTAAACCTCCAAATAAAACTTTTATGAAAGCTATCAAGACATTATGCGCCTCCCTCCTCGCTGTGTGTATGCTTGCAACAGCAGGTTGCAGCTCAATGACTAATCTCGGTAAAGGTGCCGCAATCGGTGGTGGCGGCGGTGCTGCCGCAGGTGCAGGTATCGGCGCTCTTATAGGCGGCGGTAAAGGTGCCGGTATCGGTGCTGCCATAGGT
>JAIDXU010000004.1 GCA_029058455.1 Paramuribaculum sp. | reverse complement strand
CTGTTATGCCTGTGACTGAATCAGTAGCACATCTCTACATGACACGAATATCAACCTCCGGTTCCACCGCCATGAGAACATTAGCCGCAACTGCCTCAGCCCTATGCCTTTTAGGGTTATGCCTGTTTATGTGGGGATGTTCGGATGACAAGATCAACAATGGCGAAGGTTCAGGCTATATACAACCCTCCGTTACTGTCGATCCCCTGATACATTCGGCCTCAGAGCCAGCTGCCGCTCCGATAAGGGTTTCGCCGCTGCCCAATGGGTCGCAGTTTAGCGTAACTCTCACCGACCTTATCACCGACAACTCGGCAAGCTGGAACACTCTGGATGATTTTCCCCAAAGCCAGCGTTTCCTCCCCGGCTCCTATCTTCTTGAAGCCCAATGGGGAAGTCTCGACAACGAGGGTATCGGCACTCCATGTTTCAAAGGCTCCATTCAGACAAGAGTCAACAACACCGAGGTTTCAAAGGCCGTGATTCCCTGCACTCTGGCCAATACCGTCTTCCAAATAACCTACAGTGATAACTGGCGCAAATATTTCCCCGCCTATTCGGCTGTGCTCCACAGCGAGGGTGGCGCTTATGTTGAGGTGCCGTCAGAGGAAAGCGGGTTCATTTATCTTCGCCCCGGCAATGTGTCGCTCATCCTCAACCTGACTCTCCCGTCGGGTGAAAGTGTCTCTTTTGAGCCTTTGCAGATTTCAGACACATCTCCCGCAATGCTCTATGAGGCTTCGATGTCGCTTTATGACGAGTCGGGCGACGCACCCAAAGTCGTGGTGTCGTTCGACCGAAAAGTAATAACCGATGATGTAACCGTGGCTCTTACCGAAGCCTTTATCAAAGGTAATTATCCTGAAATCACCCCGATAGGATTCACTCCCGGCGAACCTGTCGAAGTGGCCGAAGGCTCAGCTCTCCCCTCCGAGACCGGCATGTCGGTGTCGGGACACAATCTCAATGCCCTCACCCTCACCACCACCTCACCGTCGCTCATATCCGCCGGCTGGCCCGCGCAGATCAATCTTCTGTCGCTCACTCCGGCTCAAAAGGAGTTGCTCGGCAAATTCGGTTTCAAAGCCGAGGGCCTTGATTCTCCGACCGGAGGAGAGTGTGATGTTAAAATCGATCTCTCGCATGTGGTCAGCTTTATGAGAAGCGATGATAATGCCAACCGCTTCTGTCTCATGGCCCGCGACCGCGCCGGTCGTGTTAGCCCGCTGTCTACTCTTGACGTGGATGTTATTCCGGTCGACCTCTCGATAGTGTCGGTTTCCTCGATCATAGCAGGCACCAACTCAGGCGAGATAGTAGTGAAAT
The DNA here is from genome assembly GCA_029058455.1 of Paramuribaculum sp. Lineage (GTDB taxonomy): Bacteria > Bacteroidota > Bacteroidia > Bacteroidales > Muribaculaceae > Paramuribaculum. The sequence goes on along the minus strand of JAIDXU010000004.1, from coordinate 5,792 downwards.
GCCCGGCCAGCAATCTCGCTGAAAATCTCACCCTTATGGGCAAGAGCGGCGCCGGCGACTGGCAGGAGCTGACAGTTAAACAGATAGAACATCTCAACAATAACAATTATGTCGTGAGATTTGACATGAAAGATGACGACATAACCCCCACTCCCGGCAATCCCTCGCTGACGAGCAAGGTGGAGTTGAGAGTGTATTATTGCGACATACTCAAACTTGAGGTAGAAATCAACCGTGTTAGCCCCTCGTTTACAATTGCCGTAGATGCTTTTGCCAACCATGCCATCGTTAAAATCGAGACTCCCGACGAATCGCTGCGCTCACTTATAACCGCATGTGCCATAGTCTACGGTAACGGCGAAAAGCTTACCTCGGTGGAACGATTCCCACAAGAGGGTTCGATAATGGTTACAGGCCTCCGACCCGACACACGCTATCGTTTTCAGGCGACGTTGGTTGACGACAAAGTGCCTATTCTCACCGAGCCTGTAACCGTCACCACCGAATCGGTGCTCCAGCTCCCCAACGCCGACTTTGAAGAGGTGACAAACGCCATCGACTATAAAAACATGTTGAGCGGAGGACGATATACCCAGAATATCGTGGAAATCTACAACCGCCAGAACCGCACATCATTCACGCTCTCAGCCCCCGACGGTTGGGCAAATGTCAACGACAAAACCTTCTGTCTCGGAGCTACCAACCACAACACATGGTATCTCGCCCCGTCGACCTATTCTGTCACCGAAGCCTATAGCGGTGCCTATGCCGTTAGGCTCGACAATGTGGGATGGGACGTGAACGGCAGCCCGATTCCCGACTACAGGCAGACCTCCCTACCCTACACCCCCTACTCGCTCAATATTCCGGAGATAGCCAACCGCTCAACCGGCCGACTGTTTTTAGGCTCCTATTCGTTCGATCCCCTGACTCTCAGCGAGGTCTACGATCAGGGAATAGCTTTCAGCTCGAGACCGCTGGCACTAAACGGTTTCTATATGTTTAAACCCGCAGCCAACAACTCGGGCGCCTCCGGACTCGTAATCGTAGATGTGATGGGCAAGGATAGCGACGGACATTCGATCCTGATAGCCTCGGGTCGCACCCGGCTCTCCACCGCCCTCACCTATACCGCTTTTATAGTGCCTCTCACCTATGAGCAATTCGGAGTAAAAGCCACCTCGATCAAGGTAATGTTTGCCTCTTCCACCGCCATGGGCACAATCGACGAAGAGACCTCACGGCTCATGACCGTTGACGATCCGGCCACCTCCACCTCGCGAGGCAGCTCGCTATGGATTGACAATCTCGTGCTCAGCTACTGACCCTCAACCATTTCACCCTCATAACATCACATTTCAATATTCATTCAATCTAAAAATGCCATCACGTTTCAACCTGAAGTCTCTGTTCGGGACTCTCGCCGCACTCATGCTGCTCACGGCACTGCTCCATCCGGAGCCGGCGGCGTGTCAGGAGCAATTCGCCCGCAATCTCGAGCACATATCTTTTGTGCCTAAAGGACAGTGGATCACCGGACTGTCGGTAAACTACACTCAGGACCGGCAGAACGACTATCAGTTTCTGATAGCAGAAGGTCTCAACGGCTCCACCTACTCGTTTAAGGTTAGCCCTATGGTGATGTATGCCGTGGCCGACAATCTGGCCGTCGGAGGACGTCTGGCCTATCAGCGCAACATGAATAACTTTGACAGCGGCACCATAAAGATCGACTCGGAGACCACCTATGATATAGATCATCTCAACACTCTCGGTCAGAACTTCTATGCAATGGGCGCCGCACGTTATTATATCTCCCTCGGCAACAACACCCGTTTTGCCCTCTTCAACGAAATGCAGCTTGAATTGGGAGGAGGCGAATCAAAGATACTTAGCGGGTCGCTTGAAGACTTCACCGGCACGATGGAGCGTAATTTCCAGCTCAGCGTAGGTCTTGCGCCCGGCATGGTGATGTTTCTCAACAACTATTCGGCCATTGAGGTCAATGTTGGAGTGCTCGGTTTCGACTACACGCGCACCAAAGCCGTGACCGACCGCATCTATGAGTCACACCGCAACAGCAAAAACGCCAACTTCAAGGTCAATTTGTTTTCAATCTCTTTTGGCGTGGCCTTCTATCTCTAAATCCTCCATCCTGACAATATGAACAACTCATTTATCAAAATCATATTAGCCTGTGCCGCCATCCTTCTGCCGATGGCTTCACAAGCCATGCAACCATTTCTGCGTTCCGACTCCCTGCGACATGTCGGCGCTCCGATCGACTCCACCCTGCTCGACCGCAAGGTGATTATTGGCGGTGACACCGTGAGTATCATCCTGCCCCAGAAAAACTACGGCCGTTATGAGCGCGGTCTCTATAACTTCATGTTCATACCCAAAGGGCAATGGCTCGTGGGTCTCACCGCAAGCTACGGCGAATTCAACAGCGAGGACATGGAGCTTCTCAGTGTGATGAAAGACCTCGACCTCAAGGTGAAACGCTATAGTATCCGCCCCACAATTGCCTACTTTATCAAAAGCAATCAGAGCCTCGGTCTGAAATTGGGCTACTCAAACTCCGACGGTCATCTCGGCCATATAGCGATGGATTTCGGCGACGACCTTTCGTTTGATGTGAGCGAGGTGCGCTACAGCGCGTCTGATTATTCGCTCGGCCTGCTCTACCGCAATTATGTAGGTCTCGGCACCATGAAGCGTTTTGCAGTGTTTAACGAAGTCGACCTGTCGTTTGCCGCCGGAAAATCAAGGTTTCTCAGAAGCTATAACAATGTTCCGAGCGACACCCGCACCACTTCGGGCGAAATAAGCCTTAACTTCTCACCCGGTCTCTGTGTGTTTGTGTTAGACAACGTTTGCTTTAACGTGTCGTTTGGTGTGTTTGGCATACATGTAAAGCATGAAAAGCAAACTACCAACAACATTGACCACGTATCGCGCACAAGCTCGGGAGCCAATTTCAGATTCAATATCTTCAACATCAACTTCGGTCTCGGAGTCACAATCTAATTTTCCACGCCACTATGACTCGACACAATATTTTCTCACCGCTTCGCAATCCCGCCATAGCTCTCGGCGTGACGGCCATTTTCGCCATGTCGGGATGTATTGAAGACGATACCCCCTACCCCTTCATCCACGCCAACATTCTCGAAATGGCAGTGGAGGGACAGCTCAGGGCCGCCTCTATCGACTCAGTCAGCCGCACCGTGAGCTTCGTGCTCAACGATTCGGTCAATCCCGCGTCGCTCAAAGTCACCCGGTTTGTCATCACTCCCGGGGCTCACATGGCCGACACTGCCCAGATTGTCAACGGCCTCAACCTCACCGACACTCTCTCGCTCACCCTGTCGATTTATCAGGACTATGTTTGGAAAATCAGCGCCACTCGTCAGCTCAATCTCGGTTTCAAGGCCAAAGGTCAGATAGGAAACACCGTTATCGACCCTGCTCTCCGCACTGTCACTCTTACCTTCCCTACCGGATTTAATCTCGCGCAAGTCGAGGTAGAGCAGGCCCGTCTCGGAGGCGCCTATTCAGTCATAACACCGTCGCTCACCGACTCCCCGATCAATCTCACCACTCCCCTCACAGTCAATGTAACCGAGTTCGGGAAAACAGAATCATGGACCATCTCCGCGCTCACCACCGACCTGAGTGTTGAATTGACCTCGGTCGACGCATGGACCAACGTGGCATGGCTCTATGCCTCGGCTGAGAGCGGCCGCAAGGTCAGCTTCTATTATCGTGTCGCAGGCGAAGAAGGATGGTCGCAGATTTCCGACGACAATCTCACCGACAACAACGGGTCGTGGACATGTAGCCTTTCCGCCCTCTCGCCCTCCACAACCTATGAAGCGCGTGCCACAGCCGGTGAGGATGAATCGCCTGTCGTTACCTTCACTACCGGCGAGAATATCCAACCCGCCAACCGGATGCTTCAGAACTGGTGGCTCGACGGCAAAGTATGGTGCCCGTGGGCTCAGGACGGCACTCCTTTCTGGGGTACGGGCAACAAGGGCGCCACAACCCTCGGCGACAGCAACACCACTCCCATCACCGATCCCAACTCTCCAACCGGATATGCCGGAGCCAGACTTGAAACCCGATTTGTGGGCATCGCCATGTTAGGCAAACTGGCCGCCGGAAACCTCTTTGCGGGCGATTATGTGCGCACCGACGGCACAAACGGAGTGCTTTCATTCGGCCGTCCCTTTACCCAGCGCCCCACAGCGGTGAGAGTGACATTCAACTACACTTCCACCCCCATTTCTCACTCCAACAACGAATATGCCCATCTTAAAGGGCAGCCCGACACCTGCGTGGTGTGGAGTGCGCTCATCGACAGTCCGGAGCCTTTTGAAATCCGCACCAAGCCCTCCGACCGTCAGCTCTTCAGCCCCGACCTGCCTCAGGTTGTGGCCTACGCTCAGACTCAGCGCGGCAGCTCGACCGACGGCTATGTCACCGCGGTGATACCTTTCAATTATGTTGCCACCAACCGTATTCCCACCTATATCCTTATGGTGGCCTCAGCCTCCAAATACGGTGACTTCTTTACCGGCGGCAACGGCTCTGTGCTCCTCGTAAAGGAATGGGAATTGCTCTACGATTATCCTCTTCCCGAATAAGGATATAAAACCATAGCAAAAACCCCGGATGAAGGTTTGAGAATCCTCATCCGGGGTTTTTCAATTATCTTATCCTGAACTTAATCAGAAGAGTTTTTCGGGATATTCGCCCTGAGCATGGAGAGAAGCGAGTTTCTCAACTACGCCGGGACGATCCTCGCTATATGTCACGCCAAACCACTTTGAAGTTGTGTCGAGCACCTTAACGGTAGCTTCACCGTTGTGGATAAGAGCGTCAACAGCCAGAGGAATGAAGAACTCGCTCTTGGGAGTGTTGATGTCTTTGTCGAGGAATTTCTTGAACTCTCTCTCCGAATAATCGAAGTAGTCGGGAGTAAAGCCCCAGAGGTTCATCGAAACGGGCACATTAGCGTCAAGAGGCTGTTCAACACCGTTTTCGTCAAGGAATACGATTTCGCCCTTGTCGTTATAATAGATCTTTGTGCGCTCTACAACCGAGGTAAGGTTACCGTTTTCGGTCGAGCAGACACCGCGGCTCACAGAGCCGTTTTCGGTAAGGGTATTGCCTACACGGAAGCCAACCATGCAATAGTCACCCTTCTTGTCGTGGGGCTTTGAAAGCTCGTCGGCGATAACCTTAAAGGCGTCACGGCCATAGAAGTCGTCGGCGTTGATCACGGCAAAAGGCTCGTTGATGGCATTCTTACCCATCAGCACGGCATGATTGGTGCCCCAGGGTTTGGTGCGGTCAGCAGGGCAGGTATATCCTTCGGGAAGGTCATCGATCGACTGGAAACAAACCTCGGTGGGGATATGGCCTTCATATTTTGAGAGCACGATTTTTCTGAAATCATCCTCGAAATCCTTACGGATCACAAACACCACCTTGCCAAAACCGGCCTGAAGGGCGTCATAAATCGAATAGTCCATGATGGTTTCTCCGTGAGGACCAACGGTGTCGAGCTGCTTGAGGCCGCCATAACGCGAGCCCATACCGGCAGCGAGCACAAAAAGTGTGGGTTTCATTGCTAAAGAAATTTTATTGATTCTGATTATGTATGTTTGTTATATTATTTTCAGCTTTGGATCATTTGAAAGCAAATTCAATAACCTCCTTGAATTTCTCACCCGGCTTGAGGAGAGTTGAGGGGAATTGAGGCTGATTGGGAGCATCGGGAG
>JAIDXU010000039.1 GCA_029058455.1 Paramuribaculum sp. | reverse complement strand
AATAGCCCGCGATATGTGGCGTAGCGATAATGGCTTTGTCGAGTAAGTCAATGGATATTTCCGGCTCGTTTTCCCAACAGTCAATCACCGGTTTCTTTATCAACTTTCGGTCTACAGCCGCAATCATGGCCTTTGTATCGGTCACCGAACCGCGCGCGGAATTAATCACCAGCGGAAATCGGCGGCAGGATTCAAAAAAATCACTGTCGGCAAGATGAAATGTAGGATACTCTCCGCTCTTTGTAAGCGGAGTATGGAAAGTTATCACGTCACACTTCTCTGCAATCTCACTAAGAGATACGAATTTTTCCGGTCCTTCAGCAACCGCTCTCGGGGGATCACAGAGCATTACTTTCAGTCCCATACCACGCGTCCACTGCTCCACAATGCGACCTACATGTCCTACCCCGACAATACCGACAGTAAGATTTTCAGGCTTTTCTTCGGGCGAAAGTGTGTAAAGAATTGAGGATATGACATATTGAGCCACGGCGGGAGCATTACAACCGGGAGCATTAGCCACCGTGATGCCTCGCGATTCACACCACGGCAGGTCAATATGATCAGTGCCTATTGTAGCCGTGGCTATGAATTTCACCGACGAATGTTCGAGCAGGGAGGCATCACAGCGTGTGCGTGTCCTTACAAACAGAGCGTCGGCATCAGCAACCGCAGCGGCGGTAATTTCGCCGGGAGCGAGATACTCCACATCTCCAAATGGTTCAAGAACACCCTTGATAAAGGGTATTTTGCTCTCCACTATGATTTTCATACAACCAGATTTGAGAAAAACAAGATCGCATATACAGCCGACACAACTATGATTGTGATCGACCGCTGTTTATCGGGATGAAGCGAAATATAAAGCGAGACCTGATAGGCGGTTGCCATATTCAGCAGCGGAATATAGAACAGCATGTTGCTGAAATCGACCACACACCCCAAACCTGCCATTATACCGGCAACAAGCAGAAGGCCGTGAAACGCTCTGGTGCGTGCATTACGGGCATAAACACTTACAAGATTGACCAGGCCGGTCACAATGCCGGTGAGCATTGAAAATCCGACCGTGACAAGCTCGGTGATATTCTCGCTTTCAAAAATATCAAAATTGAGTTTGAATTCGGGTAGCTGCAATCCTCCGGAAATCAGTCCCGCACCGACCACAATCCATATCGGAGTTATGAGACCGAGTATTATTGCAAGAATAGTGCGGAAACTCATCACCCTCATCTGCGCACATCCGATTATCAATACCGGCAATATGATGAGAAAACCGTATTGAATCATCACTCCGGCCGATGCAAGAGCAAAGATCAGGAAAATACGTCGGGTAAGGTCAGGCCTGAGATATACGCTATATAACACAGCCGTAGCACCAAGCATGAGCCACATCAGCAATATGCCGCCGCTAAACCTCTCACCGATAGCCGGGAGGGCGCTCTGCATCAGAATAAACAGAGCGGGCAAAAGATATTGCCCGTCGCGCATGAGATTATACGACCGGTTGAGAGCCAAGAGCATCGCGATGGCTACAAGCTCAAGGGCGGTATTGACAAGAAGCGATGTAAGCGGATTGCTTATCCACAGATTGGGAGATAGAAGACCGAAGCTGCGGTTTATGACATCGGCAGGTGGAAGAGCGACATGAAAACCTATAAACGTAAACAGTATGCCCGTCACCACCAGTAAGATGGCAAACGGGCGAGATACTACGTTGTTGGTTAAACGGTCGAGGCTCACTTATTCACAAATATTGGAGGCGCCAAGGTCTCGGCCAATGTCGCGACGGAAAGTCTTGCCTTCAAAATCAACTTTTGAAATGGCATCATAGCTGCGCTTGAGTGCCGAGTCAATATCATTACCAAGTGAGCTGAAAGCAATCACGCGGCCGCCCGAAGTCACAACACTACCGTCATCAAGACGCTTTGTTCCGGCATGGAAAGCGATGGTATCCGAGCCGACGTTTTCCAATCCGCTTATCTCCTTGTTTTTCTCATAGCTGCCGGGATAGCCCTTTGA
>JAIDXU010000038.1 GCA_029058455.1 Paramuribaculum sp. | reverse complement strand
GTTTTCGGATGCGCCAAATTTTTGGAGATTTTTTTTACTGCGGCCTGTGATTTTTCTCGGTTTTCTATGATTATCGGGTGGTCACGACTCAAAAATGATGAGCCATAACCACCCGATAAACTATTTTAGGGAGATGATCAGATGTCGAAGAATTTTGTGAAGGCCGAGATGATATAGGAGTGATCGGCGGCCGAAGCTGTTTCACGCACAGAGTGCATGGCCCAGATTGCCGCTCCCATATCTACGCCGCGGAGGTCGATCTGAGAGGTGAGTATATTGCCCAGTGTCGATCCGCCGGCAATGTCGCTGTGGTTAACGAAATATTGGAAGGGCACTTCGGCGCTTTCGCAAATGGAGCGGAACACGGCAGCGCTATCGGCGTCGGTCATATATTTGCAGTTGGCGTTGATTTTGATAACCGGGCCGCCTCCGAGCGTCGGGTGGTTGGTCGGGTCATGTTTCTCGGGGTAGTTGGGATGGATGGCGTGAGCATTGTCGGCGCTGATCATAAACGATGAGGCTATGGCGCGGAAGAAGTCTTCCTCACTGCCTCCACGGGCGGTGACAATGCGGCGCAGCAGATGTTCAAGCACAGGGCTTGCGGCTCCCTGTTTGGTGCCCGAGCCTGTTTCCTCATTGTCGAAAATGGCGATCACATGGGTGAATGTGTCGGAATCGTTGCTCTGGATGATGGCGGTAGCGGCGGCATGAACCATCGAGAGGTCATCGAGGCGACCAGATGTTATAAACTCGTTGTTGAGACCGAGCAGACAGGCAGGGGTGGTGTCATAGAGCGAGAGGTCGAAGTCGAGAATTTCGGTTGTCTCGACATTAAGCTCCTGAGCCACAAGGTTGAGAAGCAGATTGTTGCTTTCGAGGGCGGAGTTGACCTGAGCTATCACGGGAAGCATATCCTTTTGTTTGGAAAGGGGATTGCCTTCGTTGACGGCGCGGTTGAAGTGAATGGCGAGGTGAGGAATAGTGAGCAGCGGGCGCGTAAACATTATGTTGACACTCTGAGGGTTGAGCGGATCGTCGCTGCGCAGAATCACTCTGCCGGCAATAGAGAGAGGACGGTCGAACCATGTGTAGAGAATCGGACCTCCGTAGACTTCGGTGTTGAGCTTCACAATGCCTCCGTCACACACTATTTCGGCGGCGGGTTTGATGCGGAAACCGGGCGAATCGCTGTGGGCGGATATGATTTTAAATCCTGAGGCAGGGGAGCCGGAGCCTACCACAAAGGCAAACAGCGCGGAGGAGTTTTTAGTGATGTAATATTTTCCGCCGCGTTCAATAGTCCAGCGCGCGGAGGGATCGAGTTCTACAAAACCTTGTTCTTCGAGCATGGTGCGCAAGGTGTCAACAGCAAGGAAATTGACAGGAGAGTTGTTGAGAAACTCAATCAGGGATTCTATATGAGGGTTCATGGTTGAGATTTTTAGGGGTTGAAAAATGAGGGTGTGGCTCCGTAGAGGAGGCCGATAGTGCAAATTTACAACAGATTGCCGAGATAGGAGGCCGATGCTGTGAATTATTTTTGATAGAATTTAACTTTGGGTTATGGAGAAAGTGTGTTAACTTTGCATCTGTGTGTAAAAAGCGGCTATCGCATAGATACCGAGCCCGCACACATGATAACCTTAATCGAAAATATATGAAAAGATTAACCTTGATAATCGCAGCGTTAAGTTTTTTGGTCACAGCTATTTGGGCCAAAGGGTCGGCCACGGCTTCGTTTTCGGAATACAGCCATGATTTCGGCACTATAGGGGCGAAAGACGGTAAGGTGACAGCGGTCTACACTGTTGAAAATACCGGTGATGAGGAACTTGTTATCCTGTCGGTTACCAACGGAGGCTGCGGCTGCACCACTCCTTCATATACCAAAAAGCCAATTGCTCCGGGTGCTAAAGGAGAGGTGAAACTCACTTTCGACCCCTCACGGTTTAGCGGCGAATTTAATCGCAGCGTCACCGTGACTACCAACGGCAAGCCGCGCAAAACAAAATTGAAATTCTCAGGTTATATCAAGCCCTAAGTTCTTATGTCAAGCAAGATTCTCACAGCTGTTGCGGCCACGGCGATTACCTGTTTGGGTGTGGCGGCTCAGAGTAGCAATATGCCGCCATTGAAGTGGCTGGAGACCAACTATAATTTCGGCTCTTTTAGTGAGGATGTCGGAAAGGTTACTGCCGTGTTTACCGGCGTTAACGAGCAGACTGACACGGTTGTGGTTATGGATCTCCGAGCCACATGCGGTTGCACCACTCCCACTGTTGACCGCCGCGTGATAGCTCCCGGCGACAGTGTTAGGCTCACCGTGGTGTTTGACCCCGCCAACCGCCCCGGCCCTTTTGAAAAGCGTGTCATGGTGTCGACTCATCCGGGTCCTGACCAGAATCTGTATATTGCCGGTCGCGTGATTCCTCCCGCCAAGAGTATCAACGCCCACTATCCTCATGACCTCGGATTTTATAGCATTGATCACAAAGGTCTTGCTTTCGGAACCGTTTATGACGGCAATCCGCGCAAGGGTACCATAAGAGGATTTAACACCACTCAGAGCAGTATCACCCCCACGGTGAGCTATATGCCTGAATGGATCACTGCCGACAGCCGTGTGTCGCCTGTAGGATCGGGTGAGAATTTTGACTTTATCTTTCACATAGATCCCGATAAGATTCCGGAATATGGAGTTGTTAACGACTCTGTGGCTCTTTCGTCGGTGGAACATCCCGAAACGGTGACATATATACCTGTCGGAGCTATCCGTACCGAGCTTTTCGGTGATTTGACCGAAGAGGATTATGCCAATGCTCCCTATGCGAAAATCGCTGATCAAAAAGTTGATTTCGGAGTTATTGATCCTCTTTCCGACAAACCGGTTGTGAGGGAGCTTGAAATTGTCAATACCGGCAAGCAGCCGTTGAAAATCAGAAGAATCTACAGCCTTGATGCTCCTGCCGAGTTCAGCATTGACCATAAGGAGATAAAGGGGGGCAAGAATGCCAAGATCAAAATAACGCTCAATCCCTCCGCCCTTAAAGGCCGGGAAATTCTCAATGCGAGAATGTTGATAATTTCAAATGCTCCTGCCAACTCTACAGTGGGAGTGCGTCTTGTGGGAGAGGTTAAGTGACCTTCTCATTTATTACTACCAAACGAATCCAAAAGCCATGAATATCGAACATCCTGAAAACGATAAGCAATATGCCGGTCTTACGGTTAACTCCGGCGTAGCACAGCCCCCGGTTGTGAATCCCTATATGAAACCGCGTCGCAAAAAGCCGCTCCCCACGGCCGGCGAGATGGTGGAGGGAATACTGAAAGGGGATATAACAATGCTTTCGAGAGCGGTTACGCTTGTAGAGAGCCTAAATCCGTCACACAGGTCATTGGCTCAGGAGGTGATTGAGAAATGTCTGCCTCATTCGGGCAACTCGCGCCGCATAGGTATTACCGGTGTGCCGGGTGCCGGCAAAAGCACCTCGATCGACGTGTTTGGTCTTCATGTGCTGAAGCGTGGCGGCAAACTCGCTGTTCTTGCCATCGACCCGTCGAGCGAGCGCACCAAAGGAAGTATTCTCGGCGATAAGACCAGAATGGAGAAACTGTCGGTTCATCCCGATGCATTTATCCGCCCCAGCCCTTCGGCCGGATCGCTCGGAGGTGTGGCTCGCAAGACCCGCGAAACAATTGTGCTTTGCGAGGCCGCAGGTTTCAATAACATTTTTGTCGAGACGGTGGGCGTGGGTCAGAGCGAAACGGCAGTTCACTCAATGGTTGATTTCTTTCTGCTGATTCAGCTTGCCGGCACCGGCGACGAACTGCAGGGCATTAAGCGCGGCATAATGGAGATGGCCGACGGCATTGTCATCAACAAGGCCGACGGCGAAAACATTGAGCGCGCCCGTCTGGCAATGGCTCAGTTTAAGAGTGCCCTTCATCTATTCCCGACCCCCGAGTCGGGATGGTATCCCGAAGTGCTGACCTATTCGGGTTATTATGAGCTTGGCATCGCCGAGGTGTGGGATATGATTGACCGTTATTTCGAACATGTTGAGAAAAACGGCTATTTTGAGCATAAACGCCGCAATCAGGCCCGCTACTGGATGTATGAGACCATTGACGAAAACCTGCGCAGCCATTTCTATAACAATCCCGAGATAGCCGAGATGTTGGCTAACAAGGAGGCGAGAGTGCTGGCCAATGTGCAGAGCTCATTTACCGCAGCCCGCGATGTGCTCAACCGCTATTATTCGCTCATGGGCGATAACTTCAAGGCTGAGGACTGATTTAGAGCAGCATAACATTATATTTCTTGATTATTTCACTCGGCTGATAGGCAAGCTTGGCTTTGCGCAGACCGGGATCGCCGGCGTCTTCCTCGCGGTTTACGAACCTGAGCTGAGGATGGCGCTGCCGCATTATGGAGCAGAACTTTGAGCTTACCGCCTCGCCGGCGCCTGAAATTTCATGGTTGATTTTCTCGATATGAGCCATGAGAGTATCGCCTACCACCTCGCCGAGAGTGAACGCGGCGACACCTTTGCCGGGCACGATCGCCATGATTCCCTCAAAGGGATAGCGGTCGAGATTTTCAAGCACCTCAAATGTCTTTTCGCGTTCATAGTCGGCGGTGAGAGGTTTGTCGATACCCACTTCAAGTCCGCGAAGCATATCAATGCAGAGGTGAACGTTGTCGGGGGTTATGTCAACAAATTCGCAATCGGGATGATCGGCATTGAATCGGTTGAGATGATTACGCTTCTTAGCCATTTTTTTGCCCGAGAATGTCGACATTCGCTCTATATCATAGATGTAATCGCCCCAGTCCTCAAGAGGAAGAGCCTTGCAAGGGGTTAGTTCATTGATTTTTTCAAGGTCGCTTTCAGACACGGCCGACAAAACCGGCAGTATATTGCGGGCAGTGCAATAGGAGCGTATGAATTGCAGACTTTCTGCGAGGGGCATTTCACCCATCGGGATAGAGAATGCGGTTTTGGAAAGATCGTTTTCAGCAACACCTTTTATAAACAGGGTGTTTCTGAAAATCATATATGTATAGTTAAAATAATCGGCCCACATCATGATTCCGCCCACCGAACAGTCACATGTGCGACAATCGGTCTTAGCCACATACTCGCTCAATGTCTCAATCATTGAGTTGTCGAGTTTGGCGAAAGTGGCCTGACGCGTGGCGGGGGCTGAGAGGGTTGAGGTTGCAACCCTGTTGCCTGTAAATGTTAAAGGAGAAAAATAGTCGGAGCGTGTCATAGTATTAAATCAATTCGTTTACTATAGAACACTCAATCTTACCCGAGAGTTCGCAATATGGATATTCGATGAGAGGGTTAATATAATTTTGTTTCAGTATGAAAACCGATGGCTTTATGAAAAGAAACTAAACCTATCGGTTGCATTTTTCAGAGGAATCCATTAACTTTGTAGTTGAAAAAACGTTTATCTGTTATGAAGTTTGTAAGGATCATACCTAAATACGATCATCTATGGTCTGTCAAGGCTCCTGATGAAGAAGTTGATGAGTTGACGCTGTTGTTCCGTAAATGGAATAATGCCGAGTATCTACTTGACTTTTTTATCGAGAATTTCGAAGATCTAAAAAGTTTCTTTAAAATTGAGCGTCTTGATCAGGCTGTTGAAGATACTATGAAGGATGCTGAGGCTCTTGAAGAATTGATACTGGAATTTCCATATACCGAAAATCTTGATCAACTCTTCAAGCCATTAGATATTACCGATACGCGAATGTCTGAATTGACTCGGGAGAAGGCTCGAAATTGGGATAGAGACCGTCATGCCAGTTGGCTGAGGATTTATGCCATAAGGTTAGAGCCTAACGTATATGTGGTGACCGGTGGCGCAATTAAGTTAAGCCGGACAATGCAGGACCGTAAACACACTGCACATGAACTTGACAAACTTAATCGCTGTAAAGCTTATCTGAAATTAAATGGCGTTTTTGATCAGGCCAGTTTTGTAGAACTCACAAATGAAGAATAATATGGCAAGCAAAGCAATCAAATTTTTAGAAGCTCATGAGAGCGAGACATCCTCTCGTTTCACTGAAGAGGCTACATGGCGCAAGGAAAATGCAAGTTGGCTTCGTTGGTCGCGTCAACTTGCAGTTATCCTCATTGGTTACATGCAGGATAATGGATTGAAGCGCGCTGACCTTGCCTTAAGACTTGGAGTAACACCTCAGTATGTTAGTAAATTGCTTTCGGGTACAGAAAATCTAAGTATCAAAAGCATTGCCAACATAGAAGATCGATTAGGTATTAGCTGTCTCATAATGGCTAATGCGTGAAAGTGGTGGAACTACTTTTTGCATTGCAATGGTCTGAATGAGCGGAAAAATGATTAAATTTGCGACTGAATTAACTTCAGTTGGTTCAGGACATTTGGAAAAATAAGAAACGTTATGCTTATCTTGTAAGTGAAAACCTGAGAAATTTTCAATAGAGCAAGGATAGCATAGTGGTTCTCACGTGTATAGCGTGGGCTGCTATTGTTACATCTGCTCACTGGCTTTCTCAGGGCCATCACTTAAGACGTGGCATAGTTGGCTCACGTATTCTTTTTTAGAACTAATCTCTCCATCGGGTCAGTGGAGAAAAAACAAAGACTATGAACAAACTTTATATCTCAATTCTTTGCGTTGCATCTCTTTTCTTGTCAGCCTGTAACAATGATGACGAGCCCAAGATTCCGACTGATGCTATTGCCCTCAACATGATTACCGGTAATAACAATACTACTATCGGAGGCTCGGATGTGTATATCAACAGTTCACTCAACTTCGCCACATCATATTGCGGTATCGCCGATCTTGGGAAGAAAGGCGCGTTTAATGCTAATCCAAGCCTCAATCAATTGGCTCAGGAGGTTGCTGTGACACCCGGAAACTTCTATCAGATCACACTTGCGCGAGACATACAGTCGGTGGCAGGTGCAAGAGCTTATCCTGTGGATGCAAGCTACTATAATGTGTATGTCGATTCATGGATCTATGACAAAAACAATGATATAGACGGCGCGAAAATCCAATATGTAGAGTCATATCCTTCAATCAAGGAACTCCCTCAATGGGATAGCGTCATAAATCTTACTCTCAGGCCAAAGAAAGATGATGTTAATGTGGAGGTCGCAGAATATTCTTTCCCCAACAAATGTAAGATTGATGACGACATCAGTGTGTATGGCGTGAATAATTCGTCATTGAAAGATGTGATTGAAATTAAGATTGATGAAAACCGCATATCATTCCGCAACGCAGCGTGGACACCAGGAGGTGAGGTTGAGGTTACAATGCTGGTTCGTTATGAAAGTGTTTATACCCGGGTTAACCTTAAAGTAAAATCTTCACAATAAGCGAGTATGAAGAATAGAGTTAAATTTATCCTTGTAATGATTGCTTCGGTAATCCTTACCGCTTGCACAACCTCAAAGTCAACGGTTTCAAAAAATGTAAACCTGTCAAAATATGAATATGTGTCGATTATCAACAACGACACCTATCGTATTCCGGCAGAGCTGATGGAATATCAGATACAGTTATTTGACGCAGTTGAGGACTCTCGTCTGCAACTTGTTGGCGATATGCGTATTTTCGAATTAACGCCCTCCCAAAAGGAGAAGCTTCTGATAGTGAAATATGGTGTTAATGTCGGTCAGGAGGAAACAATCATTACGGTCAACTTTATCGACTATCTTACCGGTCGCCCGGTAGTGTCATGTCGGGGTGCATATTCTTCGCTTGGAATAGCCGGCACGTCACGTGATATTAAGGGCGCGATTAAACGTGTGGCAAAGCAAATCTCTAAAACTTTCCCTAAGTAATCGCACCGTGCCAACATCTTTATTCGTCGTAATTTAATCTTTTAGACTACAAGATTTCGAAAAGAAGTCAAGATTTACGATTGAGTTTTACCCAAATATCGGTGTAAAATATGATATTTGGGTAAAACTCAGTGATATGGATTTAGGGGTTATGCCTGTAATG
>JAIDXU010000379.1 GCA_029058455.1 Paramuribaculum sp. | reverse complement strand
GTAGAGGGTGGAGGGGAGTAGGCCGCGTTGAGAAAGAGAGATGATTTCCTCTTTCATTTTCAACAGCGGAAGATAGTTTACGTCGGAAGGGTCTGTGCAACCCGCATAAACAAGTGCGTCGGGAGCGAAGCGCGCCAGTGTGTCGATATGCGAATCGGTATCGTCGCCCGCTAAGGAGCCATGATTGAGCCACACTATCCGCTCTACACCAAGATCATTTTTAAGAGTTGCTTCGATTTCTTCTTTTGATGTGGAGCCGTTTCGGTTGGGCGACAGCAAACATTCGGAGGTTGTGAGCAGGGTACCCTCTCCGTCACAATCTATCGAGCCCCCTTCAAGGGCGAAGCTGAGTCGGTTTATTCGGGGGCAACCGAGCAACCCTTTGTCGCTGAGACCCATTGTTACAAGGTTGTCAAGACAGGCAGCGAATTTAAGACCCCAGCCGTTGAATTTATAGTCAAGAGCCGCGATACCCTCAGGTGTTTCCACACATATTGGTCCGTAGTCGCGGGTCCATGTATCGTTGGTGGGAATGGTGACGGTTACAAGTCGGTCGCGGGGAATATCTTTCAGCACTTCTTCGGCCCGGCTGAAATCGGGCGAAACCAAAATAACGGTTCGCCATCGGGTAATGGCGGCGATAATGTCATGATAGCATTTCTCAACCTCGTCGAGCATATAGCTCCAGTCAGTGCCGCTGTGAGGCCATGCCATGATCACCGGCCCGGAACATTGCCATTCGGCCGGCAGATGACGTTTAGGCTCACTCTTCGTTGTCGAAGTCGTTGAGTGAGTCCCAGACGGTGTTTTGCTCATCGATATATTCTTTGCAAAAGTCGGTGAATCCATATTTTTCGGTACTTCCGACCTCTCGACACCATTCGCGATAGTTGGCTCTGAGGGCGGGATCTTCATGAATGGCTTTCTTAAATTCCGATTCAGCTATGTCTACGCTTTTATATTGATCGATGTAAAATTTGAAAACATCTAAAATATCTTCCATAATGTGAGATGAAATTCTTTCCGAAGCGTTGTCAGCACGGGTATTGCCGGCATAGAAAGCTTCGCGGGATTAGAGCGAAAAATTACTGTTTAAGGTAAGATGTATTGGAGTTTCAAAACTACAAAAAATTTCTGATGCTCACAAATATTCTTACCAATAGTTTCGCTTTAGGAGAATTTCAGTTGATTATAGAAGAAAATCAGCGCAAACGGTCATAACTTGACAGCAGTTTGCGGTCGCGGCCAATGGCGCGGTAGGCAACTGCCTCGGCTATCAGAGCGGCAATAAGCATGAGACCTCCTCCGCCCCATACTGTACGGGCGTTTTCAATCTCGGTAGCTACGCCTGAAACAAGCAGTATTATTACGGTTGCTATTTCGGCACATGTCGCTATCATCGACAGAGCCACCATGCGGCGCTGAGGGGTGAGCTGACGGAACATCATTATCGACACTACAAGGAGAACCATTGTGGCAATCGAAGCAATTAACAGTCCCGGCATTTGAGCTGCCTTGAGCGCAGTGAGAGTGCCGTCGGCTTCAAGATAGCCAAACGGTATGAATAAAAAGAGAATCATCACTATCAGGGCAAGGAGCAGGCAGAGGTTCTGAAGACGTTGTATTACCATTCCGTAGAAAATTTTTGGTTTATGATTTTGTGAAAATTTTTAATGATTGTAGTGCAAAGATAGAAAAAATCACCGAGATAATGGTTATATTTGTGGAGCGGCGTCGGGAAATGTTATCCCGTTTTATTGGGAGCTTTGCCGATGGTCGCAATTATTTCTTTAATTTTCAGACCGATAATTGATATGAAACCTCTTATACTGATAAGTAATGACGATGGCATCGATGCTCTCGGTGTGCACAGTCTGATTGATTATACATTGCAGGCTCTTTCAAACGAGTGTAAGATTGTGGCGGTTTGTCCCGACGGCGCACGTTCCGGTCAGTCGGCTGCCATTACTCACAATGCTCCTCTGAGACTTTACCGTCGCCCCTCTTATAAGGGAGCGGAGATGTGGGCCGTGAGCGGCACGCCGGTTGATTGCGTAAAGCTGGCCATGCATACCATCTTTAAAGAAAAACGCCCTGATCTCATGCTGTCGGGCATTAATCATGGTAGCAATGCGGCTACCTGCGTGAGCTATTCCGGAACAATGGGATGTGTGCTTGAAGCATGTATGCTTGGGCTTCCCGCCATTGGATTTTCACTTACCGATTATCGCCCAGATGCTGACTTCTCGCCGGCACGCGAGGTGGTTGATAAAGTGGTGAAAGGAGTTCTTGCGGGTGGACTTCCTGCCGGAATATGTCTCAATGTCAATATTCCCGACAATTGCTCTCCGGAGGGCATTAAGGTTACGCGTGCGGCCAAAGGTCACTGGACCGATGAATACCGGGAGTATAAGGATCCGTCGGGTCAGCCGTTCTATTGGCTTACCGGTCATTTTGTCAATGCCGAGCTTGACGCGGCCGATACAGATGAATATTGGCTTGCGAGAAAGTATGCCACGGTCGTGCCCACATCGCCCGATCTCAGCAGTCCCGCCAACAATTTGGAGATTGAGAGTCTGCTGAACTGATATCAATAGTTGTGACAGTCGCGGCGCGAGGCGTCGATTCGCAGCAGCACGAAGAGCAGTATCGTGAAGCCCCATAACGAGGAGCCTCCGTAGCTGAAAAACGGCAGGGGAATACCTATCACAGGGCACAGACCTATCACCATGCCCACATTGACGGCAAGATGGAAGATGAGATAGGAGGCCACGCAATATCCATATACGCGGCCGAAGGCTCTGGGCTGGCGCTCAGCTATCGTTATGACTCTTAGTATCAGAATCAGAAACATCAGCAGGGTGAGTGTCGACCCGATAAATCCTTCCTCTTCACCTATGGTGCAGAAGATAAAGTCGGTGTGCTGTTCAGGCACATATTTCAGCTTGGTCTGAGTGCCGTTGAGAAAACCTTTGCCGAATATCCCTCCCGAGCCTATGGCTATTTTCGATTGATTGACGTTGTAGCCCGCGCCTCGCAGGTCTTCCTCCATGCCGAGTGTCACCTTGATACGTTTCTGCTGATGAGGCTGAAGCACATCGTTGAAAGCATAGTTTACCGAAAAGAGAAAGGCTACCGAAAGGAGCGATGCTATTATGGTGTGGGTGATAGGTTTCGCTTTTTCATGAAACGAGAGGAAAATGAGATAGAACACGGCCAGAACGATTGCTACCGTGGCTACCCATGTGCCGTCGATTTCTATGCCAAGTTGCCAGAGACCCCAGGCCGCGAGGATTATAACCATAAATCCCACGAGCATATTGCGTGCTGCTATCGGCTGACGGCAGTAGATGGCAGTCATGCCCACCATTATCAGCATGATCATGATATAGACAGTCATTTCACCGGCGGGCATTCCGAGAAACACTATCTCGGTATATTTGACTGCCACCACAAAGAATACTATCGCGCACAGGGCGGCAAGGAGAACGAGTCCGCTCATACCTTCACGATAGAGCACGAAGAACAGTGTCATAAACACCAGCGCCGAGCCGGTTTCATTCTGCGCGAGAATCAGAATTACAGGCAGGAAGATTATGGCGAGAGCCTTGAAGA
>JAIDXU010000378.1 GCA_029058455.1 Paramuribaculum sp. | reverse complement strand
GTTTGGCGATAATAGAAGCCTTTTTGTCAACTCGGGTCATCTTCCAGGCGGAAAGGAGCGAGAGTGTTGCGCATCTTCATGGCGATTTCGTTGAGCGAAAGATTGCCGATGCTTCCCGCGTGGGTGTGGTGGAGGGTGCGGTCGGGTTTGAATGTGCCGTTCTGCACCTCCATACCTACCTGCCGGTAAGCTTCGCGGAAGGGTGTTCCGGCCAATACGCGGCGGTTGACTTCCTCAACGGTAAAGAGATAGTCATATCTCGGATCGTCGAGAATATTTTGTTTCACACTCATTTTGCCGAGCATGAATATTGCCATCGACACACATTGGCTTATCTCCTTGAAGGCGGGAAAGAGAATATCTTTCATCAGCTGGAGATCGCGGTTGTAGCCGAGGGGGAGGTTGGCGGTTAGTATTGTCAGTTCGTTGGGTATGCTCTGGAGGCGGTTGCATTTGCCGCGCATAATTTCAAACACGTCGGGGTTTTTCTTATGGGGCATGATGCTCGACCCGGTGGTGAGATTGTCGGGAAACGACACGAAGGCGAAGTTCTGACACATCCACATACACACATCCATAGCCAGGCGGGAGAGGGTCGAGGCTATCGCGGCGATTGCTACGGCGGCGGCGCGCTCGGTCTTGCCGCGGCTCATCTGTGCCGCCACAACGTTATAGTGCATGGTGTGGAAGCCGAGCAGACGGGTGGTCATCTCGCGGTCGAGGGGAAACGACGAGCCATAGCCGGCGGCCGAGCCGAGGGGATTCTGGTCGGCGATGTTATAGGCGGCGGCAAGTAGAGTCACGTCGTCGACAAGCGATTCGGCATAAGCGCCAAACCACAGGCCGAACGATGAGGGCATAGCTACCTGAAGGTGGGTGTAGCCCGGCATGAGGTAGTCTTTGAACTCGTTGCTGCGTTCAATGAGCAGGTTGAAAAGTCGTGAGGTGTCGCGGGCCAGGTCAAGCAGTTTTTGGCGGGTGAAGAGCTTGAGGTCGACAAGCACCTGATCGTTGCGTGAGCGGCCTGAATGTATTTTCTTGCCGAGATCTCCGAGGCGGCGGGTGAGCAGCAGCTCAACCTGAGAGTGAACATCCTCCACTCCCGGCTCGATTTCAAATTCACCACGGTCGATGGCGGCGGCGATGTCGGAAAGCGATTCGAGAAGCACCGGCAACTCGTCGGCTGAGATCAGCCCTATCGATTCGAGCATGGTGACGTGGGCCATCGAGCCTTCGACATCATATTTAGCCAGTTCGAGGTCGAGCGCGCGGTCATTGCCCACGGTAAATTCTTCGATCATTTGGTCAGGCTCGAAGCCTTTGTCCCAAAGTTTGTTATGTTGTTGAGTCATAGATGGGTGGAGATATTGCGGATTAAGGCGGGATAAAATCGGAGAGCTTCGTCAAGCTCATCGAGGCGTATGTATTCGTCGGCCGAGTGGGAGCGGGAAGATTGACCGGGACCTATCTTGAGCGAGTCGATTCCGGGCATGAGCGCCATGTCGGAGGTGGTGGGACTGATAAAGGGTGTTTTGCCGAGCGCCACGGCGCTTGCCACAAGCGGATGGGTCGGAGCTATCACCGAGGCCGATATTCGGGTGGAGCGGGGAGTGAGGGTGGAGTGGGCCACAGCCTTCTGAAGAATCCCGACCGTTTCGGCATTGGTATAGGCATCGGTGGTGCGCACATCCACCACATAGTCACACTGTTCGGGCACTACATTGTGCTGCCGGCCCGCGTTGATCATCGTTACCGAGATTTTCACCGGGCCGAGTGTGGCCGACTCTTTGTCAAACTTGAAATCGCGCAGCCTGTTGATATCGTCGATGGCGAGATAGAGGGCATTGACACCCTCGTTGCGGGCAGCGTGGCCGGTAACTCCGCGGGTCACTCCGTCGAGCACCACAAGGCCTCTCTCGGCCACAGCGGGTTGCAGACCGGTGGGCTCTCCCACAATCGCCATGTCGATTTTTATGCCCTGCTCGGCGATGTGGGGCAGAAAGCTGCGCATACCTTTGAGGTCCATAACCTCCTCGGCGGCGGTGAGGGCAAGCATGAGGTTGAACGGTAGCTCTTCCTCCCTTAGTTCCAGAAACGAGAGGGCGAGAGCAACCGCCGATGCTCCGGCATCGTTGCTGCCGAGACCATAGAGACATCCGTTTTCAATCGTCGGGTTAAACGGGTCGCGGGTGTAGGAGGGGGAGGGCTTTACGGTGTCGTGGTGGGAGTTGAGCATAAGCGTGGGGAGGGCGGGATTATAAGGCCTTGCCATTGCCCACACATTATTATATATGCGTTGCGCGTTATCCACCCCATGCTCCCTGAGCCATTGATAGAGTAGGGTGGCCGTGTTGTCTTCCTCGCGCGAAAGCGACGGGGTGGCCACGAGACGGCTCAACAGGTCGACTGCCTGAGGCAGTGAGGCATGGGAGGTCATAGCTTTATGATTGTTCCGGCCTCGGGGAGCGTCACTGCCGAGGCGTGACAGATGTTCACACTCGAAATGCCCTGTTCCACACCTTTGAGGGCGTTGGAAAGTTTTGGCAACATGCCGCCACTCACTTTACCTTCGCTTTTGAGCTGCGCGAAGCGGGAGGGCGTAACCAATTCTATCACAGAGCTGTCGTCGTCGGCATCGAGCAATACTCCCGGTTTCTCAAAGCAGAAAGTGAGACTCGTCGGCATACGGCGCGCAACGGCTGCCGCCACTGCGAGAGCCACCGAGTCGGCGTTGCAGTTGAGCAGAGTGCCCTGACCGTCATGGCAGATGGCGCAGATCACCGGCACAAAACCTTTGTCGAGAAGCTGAGTTAGCAGGGTGTCGTTGACCTTGAGGGGGTCGATGTCGCCCACATAGCCGAAGTCGACCGGCTCGGGATTGCGGCGGCTTGCGGGAATCAGATTTCCGTCAGCTCCCGACAGGCCGAGGGCATTGACACCGCGTGCCTGGAGCATCGACACTATCCTCTTGTTGATGAGACCGGCATAGACCATAGTCACGACCTTGAGGGTGTCGGCTGTGGTTACCCGTCTCCCCTCGATCATGGTGGTGGGTATGTCGAGTGCCTTGCTCAGTCGCGTAGCTTCTTTTCCGCCGCCGTGTATGAGAATTTTTTTCCCCTCGATAGAGGCGAAATCATCGAGAAAAGCTGACAGAGCCTCGGGGTTGTCAACAACGTTACCTCCGATTTTGATTACTCTCACCCGGCTCATAGGGCTTCAAGCATGCGTTTGAGAACGGTCTGGGCGCTGATTTCGCGGTTGGCGGCTTCAGGTATCACTATCGAGCGGGGCGACTCAATAACCTCGTCGGTAACTATCATGTTGCGTCTCACCGGGAGGCAGTGCATAAACCGGGCTTTGTTGGTGAGCGCCATTTTTTCGGCATCAACAGTCCAGCTCCGGTCGGTTGAAAGCACCTTGCCATAATTGTCGCCCGCATACGCCGCCCAGTTTT
>JAIDXU010000377.1 GCA_029058455.1 Paramuribaculum sp. | reverse complement strand
ATCAGAAACTCCAATGAAAGTTCTAAATCGCATTATGTTGCTCGGCTTCTCTTTCAGCCTTTTGATGGTATCATCGGTTTATGCAGCCGACCAGAGAGATAACCGCAGAGAGCGCACAGAGCGTTCCGCCACACGTTCTACCCGGAGTAATCAGACAGTAAACAGTTCGCGCGGATCATCCACAAGAACCAACAACCAGTCAGGTTTACGTCCCGGTGCCGCCAATAATAAGCATGACTCTGGTAAAGATAAACACGACACCGGCTTAAGACCCGGGCAAGGTAACAATAATAACAACAACAACAGCCTCAGACCCGGTCAAGGCAACAACAATAATAACAACAACAACGGTCACAAACCAGGTCAAGGTAACAACAATAACAACGGCCATAAACCCGGTCAGAACAACGACAAGTTCCGTCCCGGCGCCGCAGGCAATCACAACAACCATGGCAACCGTCCCGGCCACTCCAATGGTCCTCACGGAGGTCCTAACCCGGGTCACGGATTTAACCCTCCCGCTGTGAGGCCTCCGTCCCACCACCCTGCCCGTCCCATGACATGGCACTATGCAGGCCGCCCTACTCCTCCTCCCTCATGGCGCCCCAACATCGCGAGACCTTTGTTTTCAACAATGCTTGGACTGGCCTTCAACACCACCATCAATGTGTCGATCAACACTCTGATCAACAACGGATATAACGTAGACGGCTATGACAACAACACTGTTTTCATCAACGACGTGCGTCAGCTCGGCATGCTCTGGCCCTATGCTTCGCTCTATTACAATAACGCCGGACTGCTCACAGCGGGCGAATTTGTCTACAGCACAATAGGCTATAACACTTCGCGCTATTACTCAGCCTACAATCAGCTCTGTTCTCTCTACGGACCTCCCGTAAGCGTCAACAACTATGGCCAGTCACTTTCAGCCACATGGTGGGGACCCCACAATCAATATGTGTCGCTCAATTTCGATTTCCGCCAGCCTGTTGCGGCCAATTTCCGCTACTACACCACTCTGACATTCGGTATTTGATATTCATAATTTTCTCATTTGTTAAAAAGCCGGCCTTTAGGGGTTGGCTTTTTTCTAAAAATGATTACTTTTGCATCTCACTTCACCCTCTTAAAGCTATGATTAATGGATTTCTTCGCGTGGCTGCCGCCGTGCCTCCGGTCAATGTCGCCGACGTGACCACAAATGTTAACGCAATAATTTCGATGGCCTCCGAACTCGATCGACTCGGCGTGGAGCTGTGTGTTATGCCCGAAATGTGTGTCACTGCCTACACCTGCGGAGATCTGTTTCACAGCCGCACACTTCTCGATAGCGCACTCAAAGGAGTAGAGACTATCGCCGAGGCTTCCCGACAATGGAATCTCGACCTTGTTGTCGGGGCGCCGCTCGAAGTCGACGGAGTTTTGAGAAACTGTGCCATAGCCATAGGCGAAGGCAAGGTGAAGCTGATTGTTGCCAAACATTTTCTTCCCAACTATAACGAGTTTTACGAGCGGAGATGGTTTGCACCCGCTCCCGCCGACCAGCCACGCATTTTCGAAAGCCACGGCGTGAAAGTCGGCATAGAAATATGCGAGGAGCTATGGGCCGTAGAGCCCCCCTCCGGGCCCATGTCGCTCAGAGGCGCACAGGTGATTGTCAACCTCTCGGCCTCTGACGATCTGATCGGTAAATATGACTATCTACGCAGCCTCATAACAGGCCAGAGCGGCCGATGTCTGTGCGGCTACGCCTATGCCTCAGCCGGTTTCGGAGAGAGCACCACCGACCTTGTGTTCACACCCAAAGCCATGATAGCCGAATGTGGCGCCATGATAGCTGAAAACAATCGCTGGCAACCTGATTCGCGTATCGCCATCGCCGACATCGACATCGAGGCTATAGCACGCGACCGAATCCACAACACCACATTCGCTGCTTCTCAGGAAGACCTGCCCGGTCGCCCTGCCCAACAGATTCCTTCCACACCTCCGACGGGCATAACCAATACCGACATCCTGCCCGACTACCGCAAGGTCAATCCCCGCCCATTCGTGCCCCCCACCAACGAGGCTCTCAATCAGCGCTGCAACGAAATCATCGACATCCAGACTGCCGGACTTGTGAGACGTCTCGGATTCATTCATGCCAAAAGCCTTACGGTAGGCATTTCCGGAGGTCTTGATTCAACCCTCGCCCTCCTTGTGGCTCACCGCGCCTTCACCCACCTCGGCCTTGACCCAAAAGGAATCATAGGAGTGACTATGCCCGGATTCGGCACCACGACGCGCACACGCTCCAACGCCACAAAGCTCATGGAACGCCTCGGAGTCACCATTCGGGAGATACCTATCGGAGCTGCGGTCAATCAGCATTTCAAGGATATAGGCCATGACCCTGAAGTGCGCGACATAACCTATGAAAACTCACAGGCCAGAATGCGCACCATGATTCTGATGGATGTTGCAAACCAGACCGGCGGCATAGTGCTCGGCACCGGTGATCTCTCGGAACTCGCGCTCGGCTGGGCCACCTACAACGGCGACCACATGTCGATGTATGGCGTAAATGCGGGTGTGCCCAAGACTCTCGTGCGTCACCTTGTGAACTGGTTTGCCACCACTGCAACCGATCCTGAGCTTGCCACCACCCTCACCGACATAGTCGCCACCCCCGTCAGCCCCGAGCTGCTC
>JAIDXU010000376.1 GCA_029058455.1 Paramuribaculum sp. | reverse complement strand
GTTTTAACGTTTTACCATGTTAAATTTAAGGATTTTCGCTACTTTTGCACTCCCTCATCATATATTCTGACTATGAAAATAGTAATTCAGCGGTGCTCACGCGCTTCAGTGAGTGTTGATAATAAGATAATTTCGGAAATCGGAGCCGGCATGATGGTTCTGGTTGGAGTGGCTGTTGACGATACCGATGACGACGCCATAAAACTCGCTGCCAAAACAGCCGCACTGCGTATTTTCAACGACTCCGACAATGTTATGAATCTGTCGGTTATTCAAACCGAAGGAGAAATTCTCGCCGTGAGCCAATTCACCCTCCTTGCCTCCACGCGCCGAGGCAACCGACCAAGCTATGTCAACGCCGCCCGTCATGAGCTTGCCACCCGCCTCTATGATCTTTATTGCGATCAGCTCGCCCTTCTT
The DNA here is from genome assembly GCA_029058455.1 of Paramuribaculum sp. Taxonomy (GTDB): domain Bacteria; phylum Bacteroidota; class Bacteroidia; order Bacteroidales; family Muribaculaceae; genus Paramuribaculum. Next base: position 5,292 of record JAIDXU010000376.1, on the reverse strand, counting down.
ATCGGCCGACCGGTAAAGAAGGGTATTTTCGGCGCCGACATGCAGGTTGAGCTAATCAACGACGGCCCTGTGACAATTGTCATCGATACAGCCGAATCACGCTGATATCAGGCTTTACATCTTGTTTTTAAACTAAAAAGAAATGCCGTAATCTTCCAGCGGTTAAGCACCTGTGTCGCCAGCCACCACGGCACTACTACTCCCGCACCTATAATCATCATTGCTCCCAACCATGCCGTGAGTAACTGAGGTGTATAGTCAAACCAATGAATTTTAAAGAGCAGACTTTTCACAAAACCCTGAAATGTGGTGTGGAGAAGATATATGATATAGGAGGCACCGGCCACTGAATAACTTATGGCGAGCAATCGCCCGGAAGCTTTTATCCTCCACCAATATGCAAGAGTCATGCTCATTGCAATACCCGAAATATTGGCCGCAAGTGTAAGAATAGCCTTGCCAGCCATTCCTGCATTATCCCCTGCCCCGGCTACAAGCAGCCATGCCAAGACTGTAAAAACAATCACCGATGTTATCTGACCGGTTAGGGAAAACGATTCGATACGGTTTTTCTTCATGTAATCGGCAACCACGGTTCCTCCAACAAAAAACACCAGCATCTTCGCAAAACTATCAATACAGAATATTTCAGGCAAATCCTGACTTACAAAAAACAGTATAGCTGAAAATGCAAGTAATATTTTACGCGACCTCTCGGTTGAAAACAGCGGTATTATGACCATCATCCACCACAATGCCCATATAAACCACAAGAAATATCCCGCTGCAGGATAATATAGTATCTCCACAAATGCCCTCCATGTCACCGGATTATCAACCGTCATAATCCCTCCCATAAAGATTTTTAGCAATATCACCAAAACCGATACCGTGAAGTAGGGTATCATAAGCCTGCGGAACTTACCTGCAATAAACTTTCTGTAAGGGATTACTTTTCGGGTAGCCTGATAGAGAAAACCGCTCACAAACATAAACAGAGGCATGTGGAACATATATATCACATCTACCATCACATCATAGGCATGTGGCATATATTCAGATCTGAAATGACCTGTCACAACGAGAATTATCGCAAAACATCTGGCTATGTCGATACTCTCATAACGTTTAATGGCCGAAGTGCGGGGAGTTTCCATAGAATGCAAATATAGCACATTATTCGCTTTAATTATCCAATCAACAAAAAAATTTCTGTAACTTTACCTCATTGACATCTTCATTACACACCTTTCTCATTAAAGAGATGACCGAATACCAACCCGACAAACTCACATTCAACGATTTTCAGCATTTGGTCGATGAATGGATCTTAAACACTCCGGCAGGATATTTTCCTCCCCTTACCAACATGGCTATTCTTGCCGAAGAGACAGGCGAAGTTGCCCGTGTGATGGCCCGACGCTTCGGCTCACAGACACCGAAACCGGGCGATAAGGCAACTGTTGAAAATCTGGCTGAGGAGCTGGCCGATGTGATAAGGGTATGTTGTGCCATAGCCAATCAGACCGGCATTAACATTGCAGAAGCTCTTATGGCAAAACACAACCTTATATGCAATCGCGACGCAACCCGCCACCTCAAAAAGTAATCTCCCCTTGCCTATAAAAATGAAGCTGCGCCAAAAAACAGACGCAGCTTCATTTTTATAGTAGGGAGTCAAATTATCATAGACTTACCTTAACGGTATTCGAACCGACACGCAGCAGATAGAGTCCTGCAGGAGCGGTGAGCGTAACATCTGTCGACACCTCAGCGGTGCGGACCAGGCGGCCTGTAAGATCATAGAGCGCTACCTTAACGGGCTGTGCACCAACCGGGCGGACAGTTACGGATCCGGGCGCAACACTGATAGCGGGAATCTCGCCATCGACGGCTACATTCTCCACTCCTGTCGTCGATGATCCGGCATGGCAGGCATTGGCATTGAGCACCTCGCCGGTAACTGCATCTACAAGCACTCCCACCACATTGGCATTGGATACATTCACCATATTTGTAATATTGAATGCGTATGTGAAGGTATATGGTTGATCTGCCTTCATGTCTGAAGGTAGCGAACCCGGTATGCCGTCATAACGGTTTTCGGCCACCATCCGTGCCACATGACTGAAGGTCATATCCGACACTATATGCTGTGGCAGAGTGGCATAATCGCCTGTACCGCCACGATCAAAGCTGCTGAGATAGTTGGTCTGATAATACCCGTTCTGCCACACATTATCCTCGGTAAGCACCAACGCCACACGAATATCACGCGAGGTCACATCCACAGCCGTGCGGGCCGTGACATTGACCTCGATTTTGCGTCCTGACACACGGGTATCAAGCTCTATACCGGCCATCGGCAGAATATTGATGTGTGAGGCGGCCACGGTGCCAAATCCTCCGCGTCCCACAACATAAGTGTCACGCCCGCGGTCGCGGATCAATACCATAGGCGATGAGCAGGTCTCAGTGCGGTCGAATATACCTATCGGAGCCGCTCCCGGCACCTTGAGGAAATCGGCATATCCATCCATTGCCAGAGCATCCTGATTGGCTATGACATGAATAGCAACAGGAATGATATCGTTGCCATAAGTATTTATAAGACTGTCGATAGCCAGGATACCCAGCGGACACCAGCCGCACCACATACCGGTGGTCTCCTCCAGAAGCACACGACGGCGGGGCAGGAAAGCCAGCATTGTGGTCTGCTCGTTGACAGGGTCATAGTCGAGGCCGTTGACAGTGGCGGTAACCCGATAGTCGATAGTGGTGCCGTAAGGTTGATTCAGCTCATAGTCGCTCCACAGCTCCACCGACTCCCCACGGCTCAGATTCAGATTTGAGTTAGAGGCCGTGTAGCTCTTACCATCGACTTCAAACACCACCGAAGCCGAAGTGACCGGCTGAGTGGAGGTAGCGGTAATCAGTGCGCCAAGACGGGCAGTGCCACCACCGAGAGCATATCGTCCGGGACGAAGCTGCACCTCGGCCGGTCCCTGACCGCCGCTCACCATAATGTCATCCAGTCCCAGCACTTCGCAGTCGCAGCTCACATTGACAAAGGCTATACGCACTCGCTGACCTTCAAACTCATCGAGGCCTATCTCAAATGTCTCCCACACATCAAGCGGGGCATCAGCATTGACCAGTGGCTCCCCCCAGTCATCGTCGGGGGTCGAAGCTGTGGCACTTACATAGATTCTATAACTGCTCAGGTCATCATACTGATTGTTGATTGAGGATGCCTGCCAGCTCAAAACAGGGTTATCGCCCCTCAGCAACACCGGCGTGCTTATCAGCCAGTCATTCGCGGGAGTCGGGTTGGCTCCGCTGTTGGAGTGCATTGACGGGGAGCCGATATAATGATTGCCGCTGAGTCGGTCGGTAAACACACGCCAGCTGTCACCCTGCTCGAAACCGAGTTGCTTCATAAGAAAATGCAACGGCTGGGCATCTTTATCGTAGACCATGAATCCGGTTGGGAGCCCCTCCTCGAAGTCGCATGACAGATAGGGCACGGAATCCGCGGCCAGGGCACCGGTCAGCGTTAACAGACCGGCACACAGTGTTGTCAGAAATCGCATATGCTTAACTAAATTAGGTGTCAAAGTACCACCACTTTGCCTGAAAGGGTGCGACCGGCTATCTTAACGTTATAGATATAGGTACCTGCGGCAAGGTGCGACAGAGAGCATGAGGTGCCCTTGGTGCTCATCACCACGCGGCCAGCTGTGTCATATACCATGATGTCGGCGCTTTCAACACCGCTCACAATAAGGGTATTGTCTGCATACTGAACCTGTGTCTGGTCGGAATCAACGACAGATACTCCTGAAGTCAGTTCGCTCTTGGCTATACGGAACACACCGTTAAACTGAGCCATAGGCGAGTAACATGAGGTAAACAGATAGTCATCATTGTTGGCCAATGCGGTATAGAAACCGCCGGGGGTGCCGGTGGGAAGGCCGGTGCCGCACTCATTCCAGGTCTGCGCACAGTCGGTGGAATAGAATACGCCGTGACTGCTCCATGAATAGAACAGCATCTTGCCGTCATTGTCGAGCGCACGTACATAGGCGTTGATCTGACCTGCAGGTAAAGGTGTAGTTCCCCAGTCCTTGAAGTTCTCGGTAGTGCGCAGCAGATAGCCAGGCTCGATCTCAAGAGCATGGCCCATGTAGAGCACACCATCCATCTCGGTTGTTATACACAGTCCGTTGGGATTTTTCACAACTGTCTCCCAGCGATTGGTCTCGGGCAGATAGCGTTGTATGGTATAGAGGCCGAGAGCGTAAAAATAGCCCTTGAAGAACACGGCTCCATAATAAACATCCATGTGTATATCACCGTTGCCGAAGTTCAGCAGCTGTGTTTTGCGGTCGGTCAGCTGCCATGTCTCGCCGAAGTCATCGGAGTAGACCACACCGACCTGATCGGCATAAACCACTACATAGATTCTCTTCAGTTCAGGGTCATATCCCATTCCATAGGAGGTTACATAAGGCATTTCCTTGCTGCTTACATAGTCGGAGATAATGCCTTCAAACGAGAGAATCTGCCAGGTCGCACCGTCATCAAGACTGCGGGCAACATGGGCGCCGTCGCCGGGAGTATAGATAATCGAATCTCTAACCTCGATAAATGTGTTCCAACGATAGTTGCGGGCTCTGGTCTTGGTAAAGTTGTCACCGTTGTCGGTTGAACGGTAGATACCGCCCTTACCTGTCATTTCATCCCATGAGCTGACCAGAACGGAACCTTTTGAGGTGACAAACACCTGTTCCACTTCGGGAGCATCACATACTTTCTGCCACTGCGCTGACGCAGGCAGAGCTGCCGCAAAAGCCATAAGAACGGCAACCAAGGTATAAGATAAATTGAGTAAAGATTTACGCATAAAATTAAAGTAGATTAATGTTGATAATTGAAATGATTAAAACTTATTTCGAGTTATAAACTAACGTGAATCCTTATATCGAACTCACGTTAGTTTATATTACAAGTTTATATTATAATTTTTTTAATGCTTCCCAATCTATTTCAGGAGCTTTTTTAGAGGGGTTGCATTTGAATTTGCTTCCCATGGGCACCGATTCGTCAAAGAAGCCTCCCATTTTCAGATAAAACCTGTTGTCTTTGGTTTTGCCACCTTGATAGTCGAGACGCACTTTGGCTTTTGCCGTTGCATCGTGAGTGAAAGTTCCGTCGGTGATAGGAGTCCATTTACCCGGGTTGCACCGTGCCCAGTGAGTGCCGAAGAAAACATTGCGTGACAAATATCGT
>JAIDXU010000375.1:4560-5716 GCA_029058455.1 Paramuribaculum sp. | reverse complement strand
GGGTTATCATATCAGTATAACACCCCTGACCGAAAGAAAAAAGTGGTTGGCTCGGTGGGCGCAAATTCATCGGATATTACGCGGCGCACCGGTAGTGAGACTATCAACTATCTTCCCTCGGGCGATACCTATGAATCGCGCTACAATCTCTCGAGGTCACGCTCTTTTTCATTTTCAACCAAACACACCTATACCGAGCAGAAGAAAGTGCTGTGGTATTCGCTCTCCCCTACATTCAATTTTTCGAACATAAACAGCGATGGTAACACTACGGCTGCTGCTTTTGATGAAGATCCCGGTCGCGTGACCGCCGAAGAGATAGAAGCTATCTATTCACACAATGAAGCAAAACTGTGCTCATTGCTAATAAACCGTCAGTTGAGTAGAACCAAAAGGCATTACAGGGATCTCAAGGGTTCACTCGCTTCATCTTTCAGAGTGAAACTACCCGACATCAATGACATAAGGCATAATCTGAATTTTAACGCCTCCGGAAATTATAATTATTCTAAAAGCAATTACTTCAACGATTTTGCCATTAATTACGGATCAGATCCCATACCGGCTCGTAGAGAATATGCCTATACCAAATCGGGCCCGAATAAATCCGGAAACCTTAATCTGTCGGCCGGCTATAACCTAAACATTGGGGGTGATGCGACTCTTGGAGTTAATTATAACTACTCATTTTCCGATGAACGCAACAGTGATATGAGATACCTGCTCAACGAGCTCGACAGCATGACTCTTGCAAATCTGTCATTTGCCCAAATTCCATCCCTGCAATTGCTCGACGGTGTTATTGACCCTGAAAACAGCCACCGGCAAAAATATCGTGAAAATGCTCATATCATAAACTTTACAGCCAGATATTCTACCGGTCAGCGAAGTCTTGACAAACCGGGCGGCAAAGGTTTTATATATTTCTACGCAAACCCCAAACTCAGAGTTCTTAATCGTAGCCTCAACTATTCAATGATAGGCTATGACACTATTGCCGTGCGCCGTTTTGTAGTTCCCGAAGTGAGTGCAAGGCTCAACTATGCTGCGGATACTCATAATCAAACACGCGATTATTTCACATCGTTAAGTTGGGAATCAGTTCCGCAACTGTTTTCAATGAGAAATCTTATTGATGTTTTCAACACCACCGATC
>JAIDXU010000375.1:0-4550 GCA_029058455.1 Paramuribaculum sp. | reverse complement strand
AATATATATCGAGGTAATCCCAATCTAAAAAGCGGTTACCGACATAGCGGCTCAGCTGAATTTACGTTTACGAAGAGAAAAAATAAATATATGCGTCATGGAATCTCTTTCAGATATTCTCTCTATACAGGAAGTGTTGTTTCAGGCACGATCTATGATCCTGTAACCGGTGTGAGAACGTCATCGGTATATAACGTTGACGGTGAGAGGGGTATAAGAGTGAGTTATAACGGAGGCGGCGATATAGTCAAGTGGGAAAACAGGCCTTTTAAAAGTCTCTCATATAATGCAGCGCTGACGGCTGAATCAGGCCGCAGTGTGCGCATGATTGCCACATCGACCAACTCTAATGCAGATAACATGGTTCGCCCCGAAACAACGTTCACTTATTCAAAATCGCTCAATCCCTCGGCCGGATTAACCGTGAGATTTGGCTCTGATCATAATATCGGTATATCGGGTTCGGGTTTCTTCAATCATTATCATGGAGAGGATTTCGACGAATTTAGTGCCGCCGATTATAATTTCGGAATCAACGGAAGTTTTTCCCTGCCGCGCAGCATAAGGCTTTCAACAAGCCTGAAAGTGGTTGGTCACAGCGGTTATGCCGATTCAGTCATGAACTCGGAAGAATATCTGTGGAATATCTCCGCGTCGTGGAGCGTGAACAAAAAACTCTCCTTCTCGCTCGATGGCTATGATCTGCTTCATCAGATTAGATCAGTGTCATATTATGTGTCTTCTTCAGGAAGAACGGAGCAATGGAGCAACACAATCGGCCGTTATGTGATGTTGCGTCTGCACTACCGTCTTGATCTCACGAAACATTGATGCTCTCCCCAAACCAATTATTTTTGGGGATATGGAGGAAAATAGCTAACTTTGCATGTTATTAATCATCTAATTTTCAAATGGGCTTTTTCTCTAAACTATTCTCCAAAGAAAAAAAGGAGACTCTCGATTCGGGTTTGGAACGCACAAAACAGAGTGTATTTCAAAAGATTACGCGTGCCGTAGCCGGCAAAAGCACTATCGATGACGACTTTCTCGACAATCTTGAGGAGGTGTTTGTGACGAGCGATGTGGGCGTTGATACCACGCTCAAGATCATCGACCGGATAAAAGACCGTGTAGCCCGCGACAAATATGTCACCACAGCCGAGCTCAACAATATGTTGTGTGAGGAGATAACCGATATGCTTGTTGAAAACAAGGATTCCTCGACCGGTGACTCAGACGATGATTTCAAAGTGCCCGAGGGTCATCATCCTCATGTCATTATGGTGGTGGGTGTCAACGGTGCCGGCAAGACCACTACAATCGGAAAGATAGCTGCCCACTACAAACGTGCCGGATATAAGGTGCTTCTTGGCGCCGCTGATACATTCCGCGCAGCGGCCATCGAGCAGCTCGATGTATGGGCTGACCGTGCCGGTGTGGAGATCGTGAAGCAGAAACAGGGTAGCGATCCTGCTGCCGTTGCTTTTGATACCCTCCAGAGCGCCGTGGCCAACAACTATGACGTGGTTATAATCGACACTGCCGGTCGACTTCACAATCAGGTCGGCCTGATGAACGAGCTTTCAAAAATCCATAAGGTTATGGATAAGGTAGTGCCGGGTGCTCCCCACAGTGTTCTGCTGGTGCTTGACGGCTCAACAGGTCAGAATGCCTTTGAGCAGGCCCGCCAGTTTACCGCCGCTACCAAGGTTAACGAACTTGCTATCACCAAGCTCGACGGCACGGCTAAAGGAGGTGTGGTTATCGGTATCAGCGACCAGTTTAAAATTCCTGTAAAATATATCGGCCTCGGTGAGAAAATCGAAGACCTCCAGGTGTTCCGCAAGGAGGAATTTGTAAAATCACTTTTCGGACTCTGACAGTATGCTGACAGTAAACATAGTGTCGCTCGGATGCTCAAAAAATCTTGTTGACTCCGAGCGACTTCTTAAATGTCTCCATGATTCGGGTTGTGAAATCATGTTTGACGCTTCGCCAGAACAGCTTGAAAAGAAATGCCCCGATCCGCGCAACAGAATTGTGATCGTAAATACCTGCGGCTTTATTTCAGATGCCAAAGAGGAATCGATCAACACACTTCTCGAATGGGGCAGTCTCCGCACCGCAGGGCATATATCACGTCTCATCTGCATGGGCTGTCTTTCGGAGCGCTACCGCAAGGAGCTGCCCGATATGATTCCTGAAGTCGACAGCTGGCATGGTAAACATGACTGGGCCGAAATAGTGGGCGAATTGGTGAAGAACCGCCCGGCCATGATGACCTATGACCGTATAATCACCACTCCCCGCCATCACGCTTATCTGAAAATTGCCGAAGGGTGTAACCGATTCTGTGCTTTCTGCGCTATTCCGCTCATAACGGGCCGCTATCATTCCCGCCCTATCGAGGAAATCGAAAACGAGGTCAAGGAATTGGTGAAACGAGGTGTAAGGGAGTTTAATGTAATAGCTCAGGATCTCAGCCATTACGGAACCGATCTCTATGGAAAATCTGCTCTTGCAGAACTTGTCGACCGCTTGGCCGATATTGAGGGCGTAGAATGGATAAGACTTCATTATGCTTATCCTGCCGATTTTCCGCTCGATGTGCTCGATGTAATGGCCCGTCGCGATAACGTGTGCAAATATCTCGACATCGCTCTTCAGCACATTTCTGACAATGTGCTTGAAAATATGCGTCGTCACATCACTTCACGGCAAACACGCGAATTGCTTGCTGAAATGCGCCGCCGTGTTCCGGGACTACATATCCGCACCACTCTTATGGTCGGCTTTCCCGGCGAAGGAGAAAAGGAGTTTCAGGAACTGCTCGATTTTGTAAAGGAGCAGAAGTTTGAACGCATGGGCGCATTTGCCTATTGTGAGGAAGATGATACCTATGCGGCGTTGAATCTTGATGATCAGATTCCTCAGGATGTTAAGCAGAAACGACTTGACACATTGATGGCTCTGCAAGAGGAGATTTCTCTTCAGCATCAGCTTGAAAAAGTTGGCATGGAGCTTGACGTTGTGATCGACCGTGAGGATAACGACTACTACATAGGGCGAACACAATGGGATTCGCCTGAAGTAGACCCTGAGGTGCTGATTAAAAAAACAAGGCCGTGCAAGCGCGGAGACGTAATCAGGGTTAAGATTACTGAGGCACTCCCCTTTGAGCTGATAGCCGTTCCGGTAGTGTGACAGGGCTTATCTAAACATTATGTTTGATTTCACAGAACACAAATGACACAGCAGTCCTCACATCAACAGACTTCGGTTTTCACTCCGGAGCAACATAGCGCCGTGGCGAGATGTCTTGAGCTCAATCTTCCTTTTGTGCTGTATATGCGTCCCGGTGATTCTTCCGCGACCTTTATGGCTTCGGAGCCTGAAGACGGTAACAACCGTTATGACCTTATTGAGCTTAAGAAGTCCTCTAAGGAGCTTTTTGTTATTCACGAAGGATTGGTGATTGCTCCTACCGTGTTGGTAATCCGCGCGCAGTACAACGAGAAAGAAGTCAATGCACTTCCGACTGATAAAAAGCCGTTTGCGCCATCCGAAGCGATGATTTCACCCGAAGAAACAAGCTTTGCGGTTTATTATGCCCGTGTGAAATCGCTCACGCGACTCATGCCTAAATCGGTGCGCAAGATTGTTTTGTCGAGAGTTATCTGCACTCCCTATACAGGCACTCCGTCAGAGATAGCCGAAACATATTTCCGCGACACTCAAAACTGTATGCGCGCCCTGTTTTTCACTCAGGAAACAGGCCTTTGGATAGTAGCGACACCTGAGTTGCTACTGAAATATGACGATTCTGCCAGGATTTTCCAATCAATGTCTCTTGCCGGTACTCGCCGGGCAGGAGAGGAGGCTGACAAAGCATGGTCGCGCAAAAACACTGAGGAACACAACTATGTGAGTCAATATATCGAAGAGGTATATGGCAGTTGCGGATTGGAGGCAAAACGTGTGGAATCTCCCGATACTCTGACGAGCGGCGCTGTGGAACACATAATGGATATGTATTCCGCTACCGGACAATGCAATTCCACTTTTTTGCTCAACATGCTTAATCCCACCCCGGCTGTGGCCGGCTATCCGAAGGATAAAGCTCTTGACCTGATTGCAAGATCAGAGAGCCATTCACGCGGATGTTATTCAGGATGGATAGGCTTTTTCAAAAACAATGATCTGGAAACTTATGTAACCTTGCGTTGCGCCAATCTTTATCCGGCCAACGGTAAGGACCCCGGCAAAGCGGTGATATTTGCCGGTGGTGGTCTTGTGGCCGGCTCCGAGCCTTATGATGAGTGGATCGAAGGTGCCCTAAAGGTGAAACCTCTCTATGAGGCAATTGAAAGTCACAATGAAAAACCGTTGGGTCACGGCACCGCTTATCTCACCGATAGTGAGCGGTAATTTGTCGAATTTATGAAATCAAAAGGGTGATTGCCATTCTGTAATTTTGCCGCTGTGACGGGTCTTTGCTACATCTACAAGCCGCTGATTTGATGATCCGCGAAACAAGAGCGACTCGTCGC
>JAIDXU010000374.1:3933-5719 GCA_029058455.1 Paramuribaculum sp. | reverse complement strand
ATTTCAGAGTTACCGCCCGCTTTACGACTCCCGACGGAGCGCAGTTCTCGGCAGCATTGTCAGAGCGTCTTTCCGACCGCGAAAGTGCGGAGAAATTTCTGAAGGCATGTGGCGAATCAACCTTTAGTGTTGAAGATGTGCAGGTAAAGCCGTTGAAAAAATCTCCGGCTCCTCCTTTCACTACCTCGACACTTCAGCAGGATGCCGCGCGTAAGCTCGGATTTACTGTGTCGCAGACAATGATGGTGGCGCAGCGTCTGTATGAGGAGGGTCATATTACTTATATGCGTACCGACTCGCTCAATCTCTCGAATGAGGCTCTTGCTTCGATAGCCGAGGAGATAACAGGCAAGCTTGGCAAAACATATCTCCATACCCGTAAATATCAGACATCATCAAAGGGTGCGCAGGAAGCTCACGAGGCTATTCGCCCCACTTATATTAATAAGCGCGAGCTAACCGGAGCTACCTCTCAGGAACGCCGCTTATATGACCTGATATGGAAGCGTACTATCGCTTCTCAGATGGCCGATGCCAAAATTGAGAAAACCACGGTTGATATTACTGCTAATCCCGGTGGCGGAAAATTTGTGGCTTCGGGTGAAACAATCACCTTTGACGGTTTTCTGAAAGTATATATCGAGGGTCACGATGACAACGATAGTGCCGCGGAAGGAAAAGAAATGTCAAGCGAGGTGATTCTGCCACGTCTTGAGGCCGGGGAGGTGCTCACTCCCGGTCAGATTATAGCTACCGAACGATTCACCCAGCATCCTCCGAGATATTCTGAGGCTACTCTGGTAAAGAAGATGGAGGAACTTGGCATAGGCCGTCCTTCTACGTATGCTCCTACTATTTCTACAATCCAGCAGAGAGAATATGTGGAGAAGAGCAACCGTCAGGGAGAGCAGCGCGAATTGACCCGTTTCACACTTGATCCCGTAACTAAAAAAATCGAGACCGAAACTAAAATCGAGAATGTCGATTCGGAAAAGGGAAAGCTTGTGCCTACCGATACAGGTACTGTGGTGAATGACTTTCTTACCAAGTTCTTCCCTAATATTCTTGACTTTAACTTTACTGCCTCGGTCGAGGAGCGTTTTGATAAAATCGCCGATGGCGATGCTTCATGGAAAGGGGAGATCTCTGATTTCTATGAGGTGTTTCATCCCGAGGTTGAGAAAGCCGATCAGACCCGTTTTGAACATAAGCCCGGCGAAAGAGTGCTCGGCATAGATCCCGCGTCGGGACATCCCGTATCGGTAAAGATTGGTCGTTTCGGACCTGTGGTGCAGATTGGTGAAAGCACCGATGATGAGAAACCCAGGTTTGCGTCGTTGAGAAAAGAGCAGTCGGTGTTTAACATCACCCTTGAGGAAGCGCTGAAACTTTTTGAACTTCCCCGCACACTTGGCTCCTATGAGGGTCATGAGATCGTGGTGGCAACAGGTCGCTTCGGCCCCTATATCCGTCATAACGGTAAGTTTGTTTCCCTTCCCGCCGAGATCAGTCCTACTGAAGTGTCGCTCTCTGAGGCTGTAAAGGTTATTGAAAACAAGCGTAGTGCCGATGCCCAGAAGGTTGTCAAGAAGTTTGACGAAGATCCTGAATTGGTGATGCTCAACGGCCGCTACGGTATTTATCTTTCATATAACGATAAGAATTATAAGATTCCGCGCACGGCAGGTAATCCTGCATCTCTTACCTATGACGAGTGTAAGAAGATTATCGAAGAAGCCGATGCCTCTCCCAAACCGGCGCGCCGTACACGTTCTAAAAAATAATA
>JAIDXU010000374.1:0-3923 GCA_029058455.1 Paramuribaculum sp. | reverse complement strand
TTTGCGCGCAACAATGGCGGCCGTAATAAAAACTTTGAAGATAACACCGAATCTTTTGATAGCGAAATCGATTATCCATCATTTGATTTTGAGGATGATGATGATTTCGAAGATGAGGAAGAAGATTATTTTTATGAGGAGCAGGTGCCACAGCCTGTAAATGCAAAGGCATGGCGCCCTGACTCGATCAAGACAATGAAGGTCGAGGAGCCTTCGCGGCTTATTGATTTTCTTATCAGCCGTCTGCCTGAAGTGAAGCGCACCCGTATCAAGCAGTTTCTTGCCCACAGTCAGGTTGCTGTCAACGGCGTGCCTCAGAAATCGGCTGTGTTTCAGCTTGAGCCGGGCATGGAAGTGGCTGTAAATTTCACCCGTGAGTTTAAGGTGTTCCGTCATCGTCGCCTGAAAATCGTATATGAAGATTACGACATCATCGTTGTGCATAAAGGTTACGGACTCCTTTCTATGGGAAATGAGAATTTCCGCGTAGGAAAAGATGAGCATGGCGCGATAAAGGAAACCGCTTATTCGATATTGCGTGACTGGCAGAAGAGTCTGGATCCCCGCAATAAGGTGTTTATCGTTCACAGGCTTGACCGCGATACATCAGGATTGATGTTGTTTGCCAAAAGCGTCGAGGCTAAAGAAGCTTTGCAGCATAACTGGAATCAGATGGTGCTCAACCGCACATATCTCGCCGTTGTGGAAGGTGTGCCCGAGCAGGAGGTTGGCGTGGTGAGAAGCTATCTCAAGGAAAATTCAAGCTATGAGGTGTTTTCAACCGACAAGCCCGGTAAAGATGCCAAACTTGCCGTGACACGCTATCGCACGATAGGGTCTAACGACCGGTATTCGCTTCTGGAAGTGGAACTCGACACAGGCCGTAAGAATCAGATCAGGGTTCACATGCATGATCTCGGCACTCCGATAGCCGGCGACCACAGATATGGCGGCAGCTCATCGCCTTTGCATCGTCTCGCTCTTCATGCCAAGACTCTCCGCTTTGTTCATCCTATCACCCGCAAAGAGATGAATTTCTCCACTCCCATTCCAACCGGATTCTCGCGTATGGTTAGATGAAACTATTGCTTAGGTAAAGCTCATAACCAATCGATAGGAAATGAATAAACTTTTAAGTCTGCTATTGATAATGATGCTCTCCTCGATCACATCGCTCTTTGGCCGCACTCATGCGCCTGAAATCAACCGCATAGATCCGCCTCACTGGTGGACAGGAATGGTAAACGACACTCTTCAGTTGATGGTTTATGGTGCGGATATAGCGCGTGCCGATGTAAGCCTTGCCAAGCCCTTTGAGGGAGTGTCGCTTCTCAGGCAGGTGAGTCTTGAGAGCAGTGACTATAAGTTTGTTTATCTTAGGGTATCTTCCGAGGCGAAACCCGGAACATTGAAACTGAAATTTACACGCGACGGAAAATCAACGGTTATCGATTACCCTCTCTATGCTCGGAATAATAAGGGTGCGCAAGGCTTTAATGCCTCGGATGTGCTCTATCTCATAATGCCCGACCGATTTGCAGTGGGTGAAGCCGCTAACAAGGGGCATGAGAATGACGGGCTGCAATATCCCACCGAAAACAATCTTTCCGATCCCAATGCACGCCATGGCGGAAATATAGCCGGCATAAGAAAACATCTCGGCTATCTTGACAATCTCGGCGTGACGGCCCTGTGGGTTAATCCGGTGCTTAAAAACGATATGCCCGGAGGGTCATATCACGGTTATGCCACTACCGATTATTATGCCATTGATCCCCGCCTCGGCACCAATGAGGAATGGAATGAGTTTGTTGACGCTTCTCATCAGCGCGGTCTCAAGGTGGTGATGGATATGATATTTAACCATTGCGGCAGTAATCATGAGTGGCTTCACAATCCGCCGTCGAAAGATTGGTTTAATTTCCCCGACTCTTTTCAGGTGACCAATCACCGTCTTTCAACCCTTTATGATCCCTATGCCTCTGAGCATGACAAGAAACTGGCAGTAGGCGGATGGTTTGTAGAGAGTATGCCTGACCTCAATCAGCGTAATCCCGAGCTAATGCGCTATCTTATTCAGAATTCGATATGGTGGATAGAGGAGAGCGGTATTGACGGAATACGTATGGATACCTATCCGTATGCCGATGCCGAGGCTATGGCTCAGTGGAATCGTGAGGTGCTTGCCCAATATCCCGATTTCAATATCGTGGGCGAATGTTGGTATAACCACGAAGTGCCCGAAGCATTTTGGCAGAAAGGTTCAAAGATCAATCCTATGGGTGATCCCGAACTGCCTACGGTGATGGATTTCGCCCTTATGACCCGTTCACGCGACGCGTTTACAACCACGACGATGCCGTGGAATGAAGGTGGTTTGAATGAAATCTACAATCATTTAGGATTTGATTTTCTTCTTCCCGATCCTCAGCATATCCTCACGTTTGTAGATAATCACGACACCGATCGTTTTCTGCTCAAGCCGGTTGAATCGCCCGATTCGCTCGGCAGCTGGAAACAGGCCATGACTTTTTTGCTCACTTCAAGAGGTATTCCGCAACTCTATTACGGAACAGAGCTTCTCGAGAGCGGATCTAAGAAGTTAAGCGACGGTTATGTGCGACGTATGCTTCCCGAAGCATGGTATGAGGGTGAGGAGCTTAACGAGACTCAGCGTGAGTCTCTGGCCTTTTTATCTCAGTTGCTCAACTGGCGTCGTAAGCATGGTGAACTGATGGAGAATGGTAATTTGCTACATTTTGCGCCTCTCAACGGAGTGTATGTCTACCGCCGTGCATTGCCCGACGGAGAGAGTGTTATAGTAATGCTCAACGGCACTGATGCCGAGGCAACCATACCGGTGACTCCCTATGCTGAAATCCTTGAGACGGGTGATCGTTTTGATGATGTTATATCAGGCAACCGTATGGAAACAGGGGAGTCGATAACTCTCGCTCCGAGAGGAATACTGATGCTCACTCCGCTGAAATAATGATCGGCTGGTAAGCACATCTCTGCATAAAGGCTGTTTTTTCGTGCAAAAACTTAGATTATGATTTGAGTTTTGCGTATTTTTGCAAACCAAATAATATTACCTATCCAAATAAACAATGACTAAGGAAATAGACTGGGGTAAACTGAGTTTCGGTTATTATCCAACTGATTATAATGTTCGCTGCACTTATTCAGACGGTAAGTGGGGTCCTGTAGAAGTAAGTGATTCCGAGATTCTTCCGATTCATATTGCCGCTACAGCTCTTCATTATGGCCAAGAGGCGTTTGAAGGCATAAAGGCTTTCAGAGGAAAAGACGGTAAGATCAGAATATTCAGACTTGAAGCAAATGCCGAGCGTATACGCAATTCGGCTGAAGGAATAATGATGGAACCGGTGCCTGAGGAAATATTCCGCGAAATGTGTATAAAGGCTGTTAAGCTCAATGAACGCTTCATTCCCCCTTACGGCACCGGAGCGTCGCTCTACATACGTCCTATTGAAGTGGGCATCTCCCCCCGCATAGGTGTTCATCCCAGCACTGATTATATCTTTATCGTGATGGTTACTCCTGTTGGACCTTATTTCAAGGAGGGTTTCCGTCCTACCAACGTGTGCATAATGCGTGAATATGATCGTGTGGCTCCCAAAGGCACCGGTCGCTTTAAAGTGGGTGGCAATTATGCCGCCGCAATGGTTGCAGGCGAGAAAGCTCACGAACTCGGTTATTCAAGCGTGCTCTATCTCGATCCTAAAGAGAAGAAATATCTTGATGAGTGCGGTCCCGCTAATTTCTTTGCTGTGAAAGACGGGGTTTATATCACTCCGGCCAGCGATTCGATTCTTCCTTCGGTTACCAACCGCAGCCTCATGCAGATTGCCGAAGATATGGGCATAAAGGTGGAACGCCGCCACATTACAGTAGAGGAA
>JAIDXU010000373.1 GCA_029058455.1 Paramuribaculum sp. | reverse complement strand
TGGTTTTTCTTCACTCTCGGAATTATAATCCGGGCCATGGGGGGCGTGCCGCTTCATCGTAAGAAAAAGAGAGGCAGCCTTACCGAGATAATCATTCAGAAATTCAACACTTCAAGCCGTCTTACCCTCGCAATAACGCCCGAGGGCACACGCTCTCTCACAACCAAGTGGCACACAGGATTCCTTCACATCGCCCGCGAAGCCAACGTGCCGATATGTCTCGGAGTGATTGACTTTCCTTCTAAAACTATAATGATAGAGCGCACTTTCACCCCCACCGGCGATATGGAAGCCGACCTGAAAGCGATCAAAGAGTTCTATCGTCCTTTCCGCGGTCTCTATCCTGATAAATTCTCAGCTGATTAAATTTCCCGCCATCACTTAAATCAACAACTCACCATGCCCCACGATAACCTTCACATAGCGCTGCTCCCGATTGACATGCAATTGGGTAAAAACGACCTTAATATCTCCGTGATAAGCAATCTCATGGGCGACATCGCTCCTGAAACCGAACTGGTGTTACTGCCCGAGATGTGTGTGTCCGGCTACTCCACCGACGGAGAGTTGCTTGCACAAATGGCTGAGGATGAAAATGACTCACCCTCGCTCAAAGCCCTTCATGCTCTGGGGATGGAGAAGAAAACAGCGATATGCGGTTCTCTTGCGGTAAGAAATCAGGATAAATATTTCAACCGTGGTTTCTTCATCAATCCCGACAACGGCAAGGTGACTTATTATGACAAACACCACCTCTTCACGATGGGGCACGAGAATTTATATTACACTCCCGGAGCCGCTCTTCCACCGATTATTGAATTCAGAGGGTGGAAAATTTCTATGGTGATATGCTATGATCTGCGGTTCCCGGTATGGACCCGTAATGTTGCCTGTGCCTACGATCTGCTGCTCATTCCGGCCAACTGGCCGATGTCGAGAGACTACGCATGGCGCCAGCTTATCATAGCCCGTGCCATTGAAAATCAGGCATACGTAGCGGGGTGTAACCGTCTCGGCACCGATGAATACGGCTCCTATAACCAAATGCAGTCGCTTGTAGTCAGTCCGCGCGGCGAAGAACTGTCAACTCCCGACCAATCAGGATTTATATATGCGGTTCTCAATGGTCAGAAACTTGACCGCGACCGCGAGAAATTTCCGGTGTGGGAGGATGCCGATTCATTCGACATTTCGATTTAATCCCCCGCCGGAGGGATAATTATTGATTTTTTTGTAACTTCGCGGTTAATTAATCATCTCACATTAATTGATATTTATCCATGTCTTCGCTTCTTGAACGACTTGATGGAGTGGAAGCCCGTTTTGAGGAAACGGCCACACTGATAACCGACCCTGATGTGATAGCTGATATGAGCCGCTATGTGCGACTCACCCGCGAATATCATCAGCTCGAGAAACTGGTCGATGCCACACGCCGCTACCGTTTGGCTCTTAACGAGTTGGCCGATGCAAAAGAGCTGCTTGAAAGTGAGTCTGCCGAAGATTTGCGACAGATGGCCAAAGAAGCCATTGACCGCAACGAAGGGGCTATCGAGGGTCTTGAACAGGAAATCAAGCTGCTTATCGTGCCCCACGATCCGGAAGATGACCGAAACGCTATTCTGGAAATCAGGTCTGGCACGGGAGGTGACGAAGCCGCTCTGTTTGCCGGCGACCTGCTTAAAATGTATCTCCGCTATTGCGAACATCGCGGTTGGACCACTGCCATTACTTCGGCAAGCGAAGGCGCGGCCGGAGGATATAAAGAGGTGATCGTGACAGTCACCGCTCCCGACGGCGAAGGTGTGTATGGAGCGTTGAAATATGAAAGCGGCGTTCACCGTGTGCAACGCGTGCCTGTAACCGAAACCCAAGGACGTGTCCATACCTCGGCGGCAACTGTGGCAGTGCTCCCGGAAGCACAGCCTTTTGATGTGGAAATCAACGAAGGCGAGATTAAATGGGATACATTCCGCTCGGGTGGCGCCGGAGGTCAGAATGTAAATAAAGTGGAGAGCGGCGTGCGCCTCCGCTATCCGTGGCGTAATCCCAACACGGGAGTTGTCGAGGAGATTCTCATAGAGTGTACCGAGACACGCGACCAGCCTAAAAACAAGGAACGCGCACTCACACGACTCCGCACATATATCTACGACCGAGAACATCAGAAATATGTCGACGACATAGCCTCGCGAAGAAAAACACTCGTATCGACAGGTGACCGTTCGGCCAAGATACGCACCTATAATTTTCCTCAGGGCCGCCTCACCGACCACCGCATAGGTTACACAGTCTACAACCTTCAGCAAGTCATGTCGTCGGGTGACCTTCAGGAACTTCTCGACAAACTGGCCGTGGCCGAAAACGCCGAGCGGCTTAAAGAGTCGGAGCTATGATTATATGTAAACCATCATTATATTGAAACCATGAACAGACAACAGCTCATTGAGCAAATTGCCAAAAAACGATCATTTCTCTGTGTGGGACTCGACACCGATATTCTCAAGATTCCTCAGTCGCTGAGAGAAGGGAAATCTGATGCCGAAGCTATGTTGGCATTTAACAAAGCTATTATCGACGCCACTGCGCCCTATTGCGTGGCTTATAAGCCAAATCTCGCTTTCTATGAAAGTCTCGGAGCCGAGGGCATGAAAGTGCTCGAGGATACCGTGGCCTATCTCAAAGCCAACTATCCCGAACAGTTTATCATAGCCGACGCCAAACGCGGCGACATCGGCAACACCTCCAAACTCTATGCCCGCAGCTTTTTTGAATATCTCGACGTCGACGCCGTTACCGTAGCTCCCTATATGGGTGAGGATTCGGTAACTCCGTTCTTAGGTTATCCGGGCAAATGGGTTATTCTGCTTGCACTTACCTCCAACAAGGGCAGCCACGACTTCCAGCTCATAGAAGACCGCTCGGGCAAACGTCTGTTTGAAGAAGTCATCACCACCTCACAGCGCTGGGCCAATGAAAACGAAATGATGTATGTGGTCGGCGCCACTCAGGGAGCTATGTTTGCCGAAATCCGCAAGGTAGCACCCCGCTCTTTCCTCCTCGTTCCCGGCGTAGGCGCTCAGGGTGGAAGCCTTGAGGAAGTATGCCGCTATGGCATGACAGATGACTGCGGTCTGCTTGTTAACTCATCACGCGGAATCATATATGCTTCAAAAGAAAATGATTTTGCCGAAGCCGCCGGTCGCGAGGCTGCCAAACTTGCAGCTCAGATGAGCGAACTGCTCCCCAAGGAATTAAAAGTTTTTTAATCCAAGCGGGTAATCTACCGATTTTTTTAGCTAACTTTGCTCCCTGAGTCCGGCAGTCGGATTCTGTGAACGTAACAATTTCAATTCAACAACTCATATACCAATAAAGTTATGGCAATCGACAACTACAATTTCGCCAACAAACGCGCCATTGTCAGAGTGGACTTCAATGTGCCCCTTGACGAAAACGGCAACATCACCGATGACACCCGTATCCGCGGTGCCCTCCCCACCCTTAAAAAAATACTTGCCGACGGCGGCTCTCTCATCATCATGAGCCACATGGGCAAACCCAAAGGCAAAGTTAACCCCAAATATTCACTCGCTCAGATTAAAGACGCTGTTGCCAAAGCTCTCGGTACCGACGTGAAATTCGCTCCCGACTGCGCTACTGCCGACGAACTGGCCAAGGGTCTCAAACCCGGCGAAGTGCTCCTGCTCGAAAACCTCCGCTTCCATCCCGAAGAAGAAGGTAAGCCCGTAGGTATCGAAAAGACCGATCCCGCCTATGACGCTGCCAAAAAAGAAATGAAAGAGCGTCAGAAAGAGTTTGCAAAACACCTCGCAAGCTACGCCGACGTTTATGTAAACGACGCTTTCGGCACCGCACACCGCCGTCATGCTTCTACAGCCGTTATCGCCGACTATTTCGACGCTCAGGATAAGATGCTCGGCTACCTCATGGAAAAAGAGGTTAAGGCCGTTGACAACATCCTCAAGGATATCAAACGTCCTTTCACCGCTATCATGGGTGGCTCGAAAGTTTCTACCAAGATCGGTATCATCGAAAACCTCATGGATAAGGTCGACAACCTCATTCTCTGCGGTGGCATGACCTATACTTTCGCCAAAGCTATGGGCGGCAATGTAGGCAACTCACTCTGCGAGCTTGACAAACTCGATCTCGCTCTCGACATCATGAAGAAAGCTAAGGAAAAAGGTGTTAACCTCGTTCTCGGCACCGACTGCGTAGCCGCCGACGCTTTCAGCAATGACGCCAACACCCGCGTTGTCAGCGTGATGGATATTCCCGAAGGTTGGGAAGGTCTTGATGCAGGTCCCGAGACACGCAAAGCTTTTGCCAACGTTATCCGCGACGCAAAGACAATTCTCTGGAATGGCCCCGCAGGCGTATTTGAATTCGACAACTTCACCGCCGGATCACGCGCTATCGCTGATGCTATCGTTGAAGCAACCAACAACGGCGCCTTCTCACTCGTTGGTGGCGGTGACTCTGTTGCCTGCGTCAACAAGTTTGGTCTTGCCGACGAAGTAAGCTATGTTTCTACCGGCGGCGGCGCTCTTCTTGAGGCCATCGAAGGTAAGGTTCTTCCCGGCATTGCCGCTGTGAAAGGTGACAAATAATCCCCGACACTGATTTTGGCGCAAAACCTTAACGCGCCCGCCTTACAATATTCAAATAATTGCAGCTCACCGCTTATGACAGCGTAGCTGCAATTATTTTTTTTGCTCAACAGAACTGTAATGCCGTTTTTTCAATTTCATTCTTGTTTTTTAACGGTATCGCGTGGCGAAAAATCTCTAAAAGTGTGCTATCTTTGCAGATGATTTCGGTCAACCGACCTTAAGAAAAAGATGTGCGTTGACCATATCTGCACATCACTTGATATAATTGCCAATCACTGCTTTGAGGCACTCACAGATATACATCATACTCATTTCAGGATTATTATGGCTGGCTTCGGCTTTTGCTGCCCGGAGTCCGCAGGATTTATTATCGCCTGTAGATCCTGCCACAGCGCCCCTTTCGACCGACTCAGTCACGCCACAGGATTCCATGTCGGCCAATCCTGCCGCTGAGGGTATAACCGGCTTGTCAAGGCGTAATCGCACACGCATATCGAGCGACTCAATCTCGGGCGACTCAGCCATAGCACCGCTTCCCGCCATATCGAAAATACGCCGCGAAAGAGCCGATCTCGACGCTGTGGTGGAATTTGAATCAAGCGACTCCCTTGTGATGGAAGGCTCAAACAAAGCCTATCTTTTTGGCAACGGCAAGGTGACCTATGGCAAAATCAAACTCGACGCCGCCTGTATCGATATGGATATGAACACCTCGGTGGTTTATGCCGTCGGTAGGGCTGACTCTCTGGGCGAAGTGCAGGGTTCACCCGTATTTGATGACAACGGCACCTCCTACGAGTCTAAGACAATGAGATATAACTTCGAGACCGGCAAGGGATTTATCACAGATGTGGTAACCCAGCAGGGCGAAGGTTATCTCACCGGCGGCCGCACGAAAAAAATCGATGATAATGTGTTTTATTCTGAGGATGGCCGTTATTCAACCTGCTCCGACCACGAGCATCCCCACTTCTATTTCCAGCTCACCAAAGCGAAAGTGAAGCCCGGCAAGGATATTGTGGTAGGTCCCGCATATATGGTGCTCGCAGGTCTGCCACTACCGTTAGCCGTGCCTTTCGGTTACTTTCCCTTTACTGA
>JAIDXU010000372.1 GCA_029058455.1 Paramuribaculum sp. | reverse complement strand
GACATTATCGGGATTGGAAGCAATCAAAGTGCGGGTAAATTCCACTCCCCGCCTATCCTTATAACCCATTGATGATTTAGCATCGGCGATATTCAGGTCACGCCAATAGTCGGTCACTTCTTTGGGATTATTGAGGTCGGTTATAATGATATTTTCAAACGGGCGATAGGAACCATATTGATGAGTGGTAAGCGCGGTACCCTCCTGAGTGCCGTTTGACGATCCAGTCCAGAGGGTCTTTTCGTTGAGAGAAATTTCTTCCTGCAGCACTCCCCCGAGAGTCTGGGCGCCGAGTTGACCGTTGCCAACCGGAAGCGCGTGAGTCATCCATTTGTTTAGCCCCGGAGCCAGAGTGCCGGGCGAAGTATACCAAAGGGTAAACTTATCAGCCGGAGTATAGGTCTTGGAGCCGGTTATGCTACATTCGCTGTCGGTAGACTGACAGTGACATTGCAGAGCTGTTAACATCATCGGCAGTGCCGCGCAACACGACAGCAACGTGCGCGATGATGGAGCTACATGTTTTTTCATGGTTATAAGGTGATTATAATTGATTTATCAAAAAACAATATCGGCAACGGTATCTCTGACTTCTGAAAGACACCGCCGCCGATATTAATGTCGGAGATTCTTTTTGCTAACCGATATCGATTATTTGAAAATATACTGCGATGAAATCGACTGGTTATTGTGAACTCTTGAAATGGTATCGGCAATCATGGGAGCAACCGACAGAACAGTCACCTTCTTGCTATCCTTTGTATAAGGAATAGAATTGGTGAAAATCATTTCGACCATTTCAGAGTTGTTGACACGCTCGGTAGCCGGGTCGCTCATAATGGCGTGGGAAGCAAGTGCGCGAACGCTCTTGGCTCCTTTGCTCATAAGCAGATCGGCAGCTTTTGATATAGTGCCGGCGGTATCAACCATATCGTCGATGAGAATTACATTTTTGCCTTCAACGTCACCGATCACTGTCATATCTGCAACGACATTGGCTTTGGCTCTCTGCTTGTGGCAGAGCACGAGGGGCACATTGAGATACTTGGCATAGGAATTTGCACGTTTTGCACCGCCGACGTCGGGAGTAGCGATACAAAGGTCGGGCAAGTTGAGGCTCTGGATATAGGGAATGAATACCGACGAGGCATAGAGGTGATCGACAGGCACGTCGAAGAAGCCCTGAATCTGGTCGGCATGAAGATCCATGGTGATCACGCGGTCAACGCCGGCCGCAGTGAGAAGATTGGCCACGAGTTTGGCGCCGATCGACACACGGGGTTTGTCTTTACGATCCTGACGGGCCCAGCCGAAATAAGGCATTACCGCGATCACTGAGTGAGCGGAGGCGCGTTTGGCTGCGTCGATCATGAGGAGAAGCTCCATGAGGTTGTCGCAGTTGGGGAATGTTGACTGCACGAGATAAACCTCGCAGCCGCGGATAGGTTCTTCAAACGAAACTTCAAATTCTCCGTCGGCAAAGTGGGTGATGTTCATTTTGCCAAGCTCAATGCCAAGTTCCTTGCAGATTTCCTCCGCCATATATCTTGACTTGGTGCCTGAAAAAATCTTGATAGGATGAATAATAGATTTCATGCCTCTTTTTATGGTAAGGGTTGTAGTTGTGTTTTGTGCTGCAAAAATAATAATTTTTGGTCAGTCAAGGTGTGGAATGAAGCCTGATTTTTTGGTTATGCCTCAAAAAAGAGTCTCATTCGGGTAAGATGAGTTTCCAAACAGCGGCCGAATATGCGTTGATCGAGGTTACAAACGGTTTTTCGGGAGTGAACGGTTTAACCGATTTATGACCCGAGAGCAGTTCTTCGGCGTTGACTTCGGTTGAGGGTTTGAGTCCGAGAGTGGTAAACGCATGTTCGGGAATGTTGATGTGAACAGTCACGGGTGAGCTGTCGAAGTTTACAGCCACAACCACTACCTCATTCTCAAATACTCTCAGGAATGTATACTGATGATGCGGATTAAACTGCGGATTCTGATAGTTGACATACATCAGGTCGAAGAAGCAACCTTGAGCCAGCGCGGGATCGTTGGCGGCAAGGTGAAGAATACGGCTGTAGATGTGACGCAACTCCTTTTCATCACGGGTCAGCAGCTTTTCTCCGGGTGTGAGAGGCCCGAGGCCGTTAAGCCATCTTCTCAGAGTGTCGAGGCTCCAGTAATCGAATATGGTGGTTCTGCCGTCAGCTCCGCTAAATCCTTCTGCTTCGAGGGCTCTCTCTCCCAACTCCTGACCCATATAGATCATCATGGGAGCTTTTGAAATCATGGCGCTGACAACAAGCGAAGGTATTGCAAGCATGGCGTTCCCGGCATATTGAGGTGAGGCAAACCGCTGTTCGTCATGATTCTCGAGGAAATGGAGCATTTTATCGCTGATTCCCTCGACGGTTTGCCAGCAGTTTGTTATTGTGGCGGCCGAAGTGTCTGATGTCTGAATTGCGCGAAGTGTGTCATACAGACCAACTTTGTCATACAGATAATCAAATCCACCATAATTGATATAAGGGCGATAGAGCGCGGGCTCATATATTTCCGCTATGAACTTTAGCTCAGGATACTGTTCCTTGACTTGTGCTATGGCCCAATGCCAGAACTCGAGAGGCACCATATGAACCATATCACACCTCAGATAATCAATCTTCTTTGAGGCCCAGAAAAGCAGAATATCCCTCATCATGATCCATGTCGGGGGAATAGGATCGAAATGATGCGAGCCGTTACCATAATCCACGCCATAGTTGAGTTTAACTGTCTCATACCAGTCATTTCTACCGGGAAATGCCGTGAAGCAGTCATTGCCTGATGCTTTGGCCGGAAACTCGATATAGGCTTCGCTTCCGCTTCCGCAATCAAACTGAGGAGCAAACTGTTGACGTGTGATATAATAGAAATTGTTTGACGGGCTGAAGAACATTTCCCTGTCGTCATTTACGCCAAAGTCAACCACGCCATCGGGAGCGGCGTCTGAATGATACTGGCGGGCAAGATGGTTGGGAACGAAATCAATCGCAACTTTCAGGCCGCAACGATGCGTACGCTCCACAAGAGCCTCAAACTCCTTCATGCGGTTAGGCACATCTTCGGCTATATCGGGATCGATGTCATAATAATCTTTTATGGCATAGGGTGATCCTGCCTTACCTTTCACTATATATGGATTGTCGGGCAGAATACCATATTCGGAGTAATCGGTTGCCTGAGCGTGTTCGATAACGCCGGTATACCAAATGGTATTGACTCCCAGTTCAGCGATCGATTTAATTACATCTTCGGTTATATGATTAAGTTTACCCGAGCCATTTTGCTCGATTGTGCCGTTAACCACCGGATTTTCACAATCGTTTGAAAACAATCGTGGCAAGAGCTGATATATATTCGGTTTATGATTCACTATCTTATAAATTATTGGTGTGATTCGTTTTTATTTGTTAGAAAGCCTGTCGGTTTCGGCCGGAGGCGAGTCAGGGCTGAGGGGCATGATTCCGACATTTCGGAGAGCCTCGGCCATAGCGTCATAACCTGCCTTAACAGTCGTTCTGATATTGTCGAGATCAAAAGTTTTCTGATGAGCTATTTCGGTAATGTTGACTGTGAAATCGCACATGGCCATATCTTCGGCAACATTGGTCTTGGCCATTAGCTGATATGTGCGGAAAGCATTTGAGGTAATTGACGATTTTGAGGCCTGAGAAGTCAGTGGCGAACAGTTTACACCTATCAGCAGGTCACATTCCTTTCTTATAGGCCAAGCCGGAAGATTGCGCAGCACTCCCCCGTCAACATATCTCACTCCGTCGATCACAACGGGATTAAACAATATAGGAATACAGCATGAGGCGGCGATTATATCCTTTATTCTTCCGCTACGGAATTGTTTAGGCTGGCCGTTGTCGAAGTCTGAAGCACATACTACATTGGTCATTTCCAAATCCTCGAGACGTTGCACCTTTGCAGCTTTTTCGATAAACTTCCCGAATGGCAACAGGCTGAAAATTCCACCATTATGTATACCTTTAAACTCTACGAAATCGGTAAATCCAAACCCGGTGAAAATCTCCACTATTTGCTGAGGCCGCATACCGGCGGCATAGAGAGTCGAAACTACCGAGCCGGCACTAACTCCGGCCACAATCTGCGGTCTTATTCCCGCATTTTCCAATGCAAGTAAAGCTCCGCAATGGGCAAATCCGCGTGACCCGCCGCCGCTAAAAGCCACTCCAACCTTATATCTCCGGGAGCCGGCTTCTCCGGTGAGCTTACGGGCTAATGCGCGTACCTTTGACAATGAGTCGTTTATCATAAAATCAGCGTGCTTGTAATCATGATCTTTGCCTCTTTAGGCAGGGCAAAGATAGCTAAAAACCGTTTCTCATCCAAAATTCTCACCATAATTCTATATAGCGGGCGCGAGATTTTGATTGTTGATTTTTTTTCTGTAATTTTGCGGAAATTTCCCAATTTATTGTCATTACTATGGCTATTAATCCACTTGAACTCAGCGAACAAGAAATTATACGTCGCAACTCTCTCCAGCAGTTGCGCGATCTTGGCATAGAACCTTATCCTGCTGCCGAATATCCGGTAAGCGCATTTTCAACCCAAATCAAAGCCGATTTTGCCGACGACGCTCCCGCCCGTGATGTTACCGTGGCCGGTAGAATAATGAGTCGCCGCATTATGTGTAAAGCTGCCTTTATCGAGTTGCAGGATTCGAGAGGCAGAATACAGATTTATATCAGCCGCGACGATATTTGTCCCGGAGAGGATAAGCAATTCTACAATCTTGTAATCAAGAAACTGCTT
This sequence comes from Paramuribaculum sp., assembly GCA_029058455.1. Lineage (GTDB taxonomy): Bacteria > Bacteroidota > Bacteroidia > Bacteroidales > Muribaculaceae > Paramuribaculum. The sequence goes on along the minus strand of JAIDXU010000372.1, from coordinate 2,585 downwards.
GATATAGGTGACTTTATCGGAGTTGAAGGATATGTGTTCCGCACTCAGATGGGTGAAATCACCATACATGCCCGCAAAATCACGGTGCTTGCCAAGTCATTGCGTCCGCTTCCTATCGTTAAGATGAAAGACGGAGTGGTGTATGATGCTTTCGAAGACCCCGAACTGCGCTACCGTCGCCGTTATGTAGACCTTGTGGTTAACGAGGGTGTGAAGGATATATTTCTTAAGCGCACAAAGGTGTTCAACTCTATGCGTAACTTCTTTAACGAAGCCGGATATATTGAGGTTGATACACCTATTCTCCAGTCAATTCCCGGTGGAGCAGCCGCGCGTCCTTTCATTACCCATCATAATGCTCTTGATATTCCCCTTTATCTCCGTATTGCCAACGAGCTTTATCTCAAGCGTCTTATCGTAGGCGGATTTGAAGGAGTTTATGAGTTCTCGCGCAATTTCCGTAACGAGGGAATGGATCGTACCCACAACCCCGAGTTTACCTGTATGGAAATCTATGTTTCATATAAGGACTATAACTGGATGATGGATTTCACCGAGCGTATGCTTGAGCGTATCGCCCTTGAGGTAAACGGCACGACCGAGGTAACTGTAGGTGAAAATACCATTTCGTTCAAAGCACCTTTCAAACGCGTTACAATGACCGAGGCAATTCTCGAACATACCGGTGTTGATATTACAGGCATGGATGAGCAGCAGCTTCGCGGTGTGTGCCGCGATCTCGGTATAGAGGTCGACGAGACTATGGGTAAAGGTAAGCTTATCGACGAAATTTTCGGTGAGAAATGTGAGGGTAAATATATTCAGCCTACCTTCATCACCGACTATCCTATCGAGATGTCTCCTCTCACCAAACGTCATCGTGAGAATCCCGAGCTTACCGAACGATTTGAGCTTATGGTCAACGGCAAGGAGCTTTGTAACGCCTATTCAGAGCTTAACGATCCTATCGACCAATATGAGAGATTTGTTGAGCAAATGCGCCTGAGCGAGAAGGGTGATGATGAAGCAATGATTATTGATGCCGACTTTATCCGTGCCCTTGAATACGGTATGCCTCCTACTTCGGGTATGGGTATAGGTGTCGACCGTCTTGTGATGCTTCTCACCGGTCAGACTACAATTCAGGAGGTGCTTCTGTTCCCCCAGATGCGTCCTGAGAAAACCCGTCGTAAGGATGCGGCTGATAAGTTTGTTGCTCTCGGTGTGCCTGAGGAATGGATTGCTCCACTTGCTAAAGCGGGTGTCTATACCGTTGCTGAGTTGGCTTCTCAAGCTTCTCACGGAAAGCTCCAGCAGGAACTTTGCGGAATCAACAAGAAATTCAAACTTGATCTTAAGGCTCCGTCGCCCGAAGATGTGAAGGTGTGGATTGAGGCAGCCGCTGCGGCTAATGCCGGTCAATCATCTGCCGAGGATTGAGTATTAAAGATATTTAAGACTCCCCCGCCGAACCCCACTTCCCTCTTTTGACGTTTATATAGCGGATATTTTGTCGGCACTCTCGCCGCTTGTTGATAATATCCTTAATCCATAACCATTAATTCTCCCTTACATAACCCTCAGAAATGAGCTTTCCGGGTAACATAGCCGTGATGGGCGGCGGCAGCTGGGCTACGGCTCTTGCAAAGCTGCTGCTTGAAAATTGCAGCTCTATAATGTGGTATATGCGCAGAGAAGACCGCATTGAGGAGTTTCGTAGGTTGGGTCATAACCCTGCCTACCTCACCGATGTGATCTTCGACATCAACCGCATAGACTTTTCAAGTGACATCAACGAAGTGTGTAGCAAAGCCGATACACTTTTGCTTGTGATGCCTTCACCATATTTTAAAAGTCATGTCGATAAAATTACCGTCGATATTTCCGACAAATATGTTGTGACCGCTATCAAAGGTATAGTGCCTGATCAGAATGAAATCATCACTACCTATATGATGAGACGTTTTGGCGTTAAGCCCGAGCACATGTTGGTGGTGAGCGGTCCGTGTCATGCCGAAGAAATAGCTCTCGGCCGCCAAAGCTATCTCACAGTGGGTTGTAATGATATCTTCCATGCCAGTCAGTTCGCTTCATGTCTGAGCGGAAAAACAGTCCGCACGATTACCTCTTCAGACGTTGACGGCATAGAATATGCCGCTGTGCTCAAAAACATCTATTCGATAGCTTCGGGCATAGTTCATGGATTGAAATGGGGAGATAACTTTCAGGCTATGCTTGTGAGCAATGCCATCAGAGAGATGGAAAGATTTATCGACACGGTGTGTCCGCGGCCGCGTCAGATATGTGATTCGGTATATCTCGGTGACCTCCTTGTGACAAGCTATTCCCGTTTCTCCCGCAATCATAATTTCGGCTCTATGATTGGCCGGGGTTATTCGGTTAAGGCTGCCCGCATGGAGATGGAGCAGACGGCAGAAGGATACTACGGCACAAAATGTATCCACGAAATTAATCAGCTCTACGGAGTGGCTATGCCGATTCTCGAGGGTGTGTATGACATTCTCTATCGCAACGCCAAGGCTTCGGGCGCGATTACCCTAATGTCGGAAACTCTTGTGTGACAC
>JAIDXU010000037.1 GCA_029058455.1 Paramuribaculum sp. | reverse complement strand
GTTTATGCTTTCATCTAAATCGATCACATTCATGGGAGAATATCGCACATAAATGCCAAACGTGTGGCAGATCGACAGCGACCCGAAGAAATCGACCGTGAATTTATTTTGTTCAATCTGTTTGCTGAATTTGTTTTCACGCTTTCCATCAGAGTTATACCAACCTGTTTTGACCGAGGCATAGGTATTGAAATTCAATATCACACCCGCTTTCAATCCAAGATCTGTTTTGGGGAAATTATAACTCCACAGCGCCGGCAACTGAAGAGAGAATACCTTTAGACGTGAAAAGCGGCCGTCGACGTTCTCAGGATAATTGCTCCATTCCAGTCCGCCATATTGGTTGACCGTAAGGCATTTATCAGAAGTTGTCGTTTTATAATTCCTCCAGTCAAATCCGAGACCTATAGAATATCGCGACCGGCCGGTTTCATAATAGAGGTTTATGCAGCTCAACCAGCTTATTTCGATTGACTTTGACCATTGCAGCCCACCCGGTGCCGACTGCGAACATGGATTGGTGAGACCAAGACACACACCATCCATAGACATACCGGTCGACGAGTGTCCGCGTTCCGATAATTTGATAGACAGAGGGTTTGAAGAACGGTAGGTTTTATTCGTTACTCTTACTCTTGAAGTAGGGGGATAGTTCACTCGGTAAAACGCTGATTCCCCATCATTCTGTATGTCGAAATTCAGGCCGTTAATATCCTCGGTTATTATCACTTTGGCGGGCCCCGGCACTCTCATAACGGAATCGGGAGCGGTTGTATCGTTGGCGGCGACAGGAAGCGCCAACAGCAGTAGAGCGGAGAGAGAGGCAATCAGTTTTGATATATTAAGGGTATTCATTTTGTCAGGAAATTTTTAGAAGGTGAAAATATCGGCGCCTATCGACCATGCCATTACATCCGGACCAAATTGGCTCTGGAAAAGCGTCATAGGGCTCCATGTGGCATAAACACCTATACCGCATATAGTGAACGAGCCATATATATCACAAGTCAGGAGCCTCTGTTGCAATCCTTTATAACATGCCTTGACACGGGTGTTATCTGTAACAATCTGTGAATTGGCTTTGGCATAGGAATTAAGATTAACTACGCCGCCCAAAGTCAGCTTGACTCCCTCACCCAAAGGCACCGTCATCATCAAGGGCACATGAAAGCGCCACACATTGAGAGAAGTGCTCTGGACGGCATAAGGCTCCGGAACCTGACCCAATATCAGTTTATCCTGATCTTTCATGTAGATATAACCGCGGTCGGCTGTTGTCCTGACCATACCAAAGCCGAGACCGGTAGCAAACGAAACATTACTGTAACTGTTTTTCCATTTCACTCCCAACACACTTCTCACACCTATCTCATAGGAGTTGTCAAGTCGCCCTTTATTGTTGTAGTTGAAGCGCTGACCCCAGTAGGCATGATTGAAGAAAGTGCCTGTGCGGGTGCACTTACCACTATTCTTCGCCTGTATCGGTTTCTTCTTGAAAAACGGCATTTCAATGCCCCATGTTTCTGAAAAGAGGTCTATGTTATCACTCGGATTCGCATCGACATCCACTACAAACTTTATCGGAGAGTTAATCACAAGAGAATCACCGAGTTCGGTAGCCTGAAGTATAACGGTGTGCCCCTTACGCACAATGGTGATATCCATTAGGCTTTTGTCAAACAGCCTGAGAGTGTCGCACGGCGCCTGCTGCTGAGCCTGAGCCTCAAAACCGGTCATTGTGACCGACATTATCACCGCTATTACAAAAATTTTCCAACTCATATTTCTATAAATAGTTAAGTTACGTTTTTTTCATTTAGTTCTCAATGAGAGCCTTTACCTCGCTTTCACTCAGATTGCCCTCGATATAGATTAGTGTCGACTTGCGTTTGCCTATCGCCCTGCGGTTGAGATAAAACAGGTAACGCTTTCTATTCTCCGAGCCACCCATTGCATAAAATCCGAAATAGAGCTGACCGTTTTTATAAGACACCTCTTTGGTCTGAGCCGAAGCGCCGTCTTTGTTCACGGCATTCAGAATATCGGCGGCAAGCTCATCATCAGCGGTCTCGGAAATACTCTTATAAACCGAAAGACCCGCGGCACTGAGCTGTTTGCCCGACAGATTAACATAGGTCACACCGGGATTGTCGGTGAACTTGCCGCTCAGATAAGGCGCTACGTTAAGACCGTTCTGAGCCGATACGCCCGCGACCGACAACAATATAATCGTTATGACAATAAGTAATTTTCTCATAATACTTCATCGTTGAGTTCATTCATTGCACTGCGGATGTCGTCAAGGTCGGCGGAAACCTCGTTAAGCATATCCGACTGCGCCTCGGACATATCGCTCATCTGGCTCTCGACAATTGACATTATCTGCTGTAGATTTTCAATTCTCTCACCTCCCGAATAAGCATAACTGCCGGTTTGGAAGGCATCGCCGCGCGACATCATCAAGCCTGCAATCATCAACACAACCACAGCTACCGATGCCGCCACCGTCAGGGCGGGGCGCCACATAGCCCTCAGAGGCTGACGACGCGGTTTCTCAACCGACGGCTTCTTCATCATACGGGCATAACCCATCACGGCAAGCGCCTCGCTGACCTTAGGGTCGGAAGGGTCGGAGTCGAGCAACATTCTCAACAGCTCCTTTTCCTCGCCCGGAGTTGTATCGGCATCGAAATATCTTTCGATAAGCGCGTATAAGGTAGTTTTGTCAGTCATTGATTATGTCGGGTGTTATAAATCGTTCTAATTTTGTTTCTGGCTCTTGACACTATCATCCTCACGTTACCTACCGAGAGGTCATAATATTGCGCGAGCTCTTCAAAGTCCCAGCCGTCTTTATCGCGATGATAGAGAATCTCTTTGTCGCGCGGCGACAGGATTCGGTCGGCCAGAGTGTCAATCTCTCCATATAGTTCTTCGGCACTCTCATCAGGCGGGGAAGATATTTGATCGGAGGTATCATCAGCCGAATTGTCTCCGAAATGTTCCGACCGGCGGCGCAGGCTGTCGATACGCAGGTTTCGGGCTGTGACGGTGAGCAGTCCTTCGGCATGGCTCTCGTCAGCAAGACTTTCCCGCCTCGACCACACCCTCAGAAAAGCCTCCTGAAGGGCGTCGCGGATATCCTCGGAATCGTCGCGCTGAGAGACCATCCTGCCAAATTTCAGGGTGACCTTTCGGAATGCTGATATGATATTTTCTCCGTTCATCTGTCTCTAATACGCCGAGAGAGCGATTTTGCAACAAAAGTATCAAAAAAAAATTGTAACTTCGCTGTTTCTAAAGCTGTTTTCCTTTTAGGGAATATATGATAAACAAGCTCTATAAAACCGTTAGATTTCTGATAGTCACCGCCTTGCTGCTGGTGCTTGTCATTCCGGCCGCGCTCCATGTGCTGCTGTCGGTACCTGCGGTTCATACCTATGTGAGCAAGGAGGCGGGTAAACAGCTCTCGATATTGCTCGATTCGAAGGTATCGATCGAATCGGTCAACATCGCTCCGTTCAACAAGCTCACCCTGCGCCGCGTGGTGGTGGAGGACTGCAAAGGTGACACCGCTCTCAAAATCAGAAATCTCGGAGTGGGTGTGTCGTTGCGCCACCTTATAGCCAGCCGCAAAATAGTGGTTGACTATCTTTCGGTCATTCGCCCTGATATAAAGCTTAGCCGCGATTCTCTCAACGGCCAGCTCAACATTCAGAATATCATCGAGGCACTCAAGCCCAAAGACCCGTCAAAACCACCTACCGACATAAAACTGCAGATAAGGGCAATTGTTATCAGAGATGCGTCGGTAAGCTATGATGTAGCCTCGCTCCCCTACCGCGCCAAAGGGTTTGACGTAAACCATCTTTCGGTCGACAATCTCAGCGCCGACCTCAGAATACCGGAATTTGTCACCGAAAACGGTCGTCGCCGGCTTGTTGTCGACATGCCCCGCATGGCTCTTGACGAGCGCTCGGGCATAAAGATCGAACGAATCTCCACACGCTTTGACTATTCGCCCGGATCGCTCGCTGTGAACCGTCTCGAGATAGAAATGCCCGGATCACTGATAAGTTTCAACCCCATAGAACTTAATTGGGCCGCCGGCGAGGATTTTCCATCCAAGGAAAGTCTCGGGGAGCTGCCGCTGTCTCTCTCCACCCGGCCCGAATGTAGAATCAATCCCTCGGATGCCGCGCCCTTTCTCCCCGCTCTTGAAAAAATTGACCTGCCCATGCAGATGGCTTTAAGTCTGTCGGGCACCCCCGATCGCCTCGCGCTTGACGCGCTGAGTCTCTTTTCGCGCAATGAGGGTATCGAAGTCACAGCCTCAGGCTATCTCGACGGCATAATGAGCAGTCCCGACGCGATAGCCGCCGGGCTAAAACAGCTGATGGTGAAAGTCAACGCCTCAAAAGCCCAAACCCTCATTTCCCTCCTTCCCCCCACCTACTCCGCACTCGCATTGCCGGGCACTATTGAGATCAACGCCGACGGATCGGCCGCCATCTCTTCGGGCAAGCTTTCAGCAGCCGACCTCCGCATGACTCTTGACAGCGAGCTGCTTACGCTCATCTCATCGGCTACGGTAAGCCGATCGGCCAACCGCACCACCCTCAAAGGCTCGGCTAAAATCTCAAGCGAAAATCTCGCTCCGCTCACCTCTTCCTCCGCGCCGCTGCCCCCGATAATCAAAAACATATCGGACATATCAGCCGAACTGTCGGCAGATATGTCAATAACAGGCTCTACCCCGGTCAACGGCATTGTCAACACCAATATCAGTTCACTCACATGGAAAGACGCCGAGCTGAATGACATCAGGATAAACGCTTCGGTTGAAAACGGCTCGAGATATAATCTGACTTTTGAATCTGACTCGCCGCTGCTTGACGCCGAGATAGAAGCCTCGATGCTTGGCTCACTCGATTTCAAAGGGCCTTTCGCACCCAAGCAGATCGATCTGCAACTCACAGGCAACAACGTTTATGCCGGGCTCTTCACCACACCCAAAGGTATTCTGGCCAAAGCGCCCAATGTCTCGGCCACAGCTTCCGGCTCCGTAACCCTCTCCCGCCGTCAGGAAGGGGTAATGAGTCTCAACGGACTCCTTGACATCAACGATTTCACTCTCTCTACACCCTCCGACTCGGTGTTGCTCAGTCTCAGGCGCACATCGATTGAAGCGCTGTCGCCCATTGCAGGCGACTCTCTGGGTCAACAGATCAATCTCACCGGCGACCTTGCCGATGCCTCACTCACAGGCCGAATCAACACTTCAACCATTGTTAAAAGTGTCAGAAATCTCTTTGCTTCGGTTTTCCCGTCGGTAGTTGCCCCGGACGAGATTCCTGCCAAAGCAATGGCCAACGACTTTGATTTCTCACTCCGGTTGCTCACCACCAAGCCTCTCGAAGATGTTATCTCAATGCCGCTTCAGGTGAGGTATCCGGTAGAACTTTCGGGTCATCTGTCGGATATGTCTGCTTCAATGCTCCTCTCGGCCCCCTATCTGTGGCAGGGCAACAAGGAAATCAACGATACCCGCCTTGAAGTGATGCTCCAATCACAATCCGACAGCCTCCCCGCCGCAAGCCTTAGCGCCGCCACCACAATGCCTACCAAAAACGGCTCTATGACGCTTAATATCGCTTCGGTATCTCACGCTGTCGACTCTCTGTCGACCGACATAAACTGGGTGGTGGAAAGCACCCGTGACTTCTCCGGTCAGGTGGAACTCGACACACGGCTGAGCCGCTCGCTTGACGCCGGCAAATCGCAACTCGACGCCAAAATAATCGTCGAGCCGGGACATCTTACATTTAACGACACAGTGTGGACCCTCCACCGGTCGGAGATTGACATTGAGGGAAGCAAGCGAATAGCGGTCAACAACTTCCTCGCCGGCCACGACAACCAGTTTGTGAAAATCAACGGCATTGCCTCTCCCCTCCCCACCGATTCACTCACAATCGACCTCAGAAACGTTGACCTCGACTATGTGTTTGAGACCCTCAACATACCCAACGCGATGTTTGGCGGAATAGCCTCCGGCCATATCACCGGCAACTCCATTCTATCCTCCAACCCCGTGGCCTCTACATCAGGGCTCTATGTCGAGGGGCTGAAATATAACTTCTCGCTGTTGGGCAACACCATGATAAGCGCCGACTTCGACGCCACCAAACCGGCCGTCAACATCCACGCCACCGTCTCCCAGCCCAATGGGCGCCATTCAACTATCAACGGCTATATCAAGCCCACGACCGAAGGTTACATAGACCTCGACTTCGTGGCCGACAAGATCGCCGTAGGATTTATGAAGCCCTTTATGGCGGCGTTTGCCAGCGAAGTGAGTGGCTTTGCGTCAGGCAACGCCCACCTCTTCGGCACATTCAAGGATGTGAACATGAGCGGCGATATTTTTGCCGAAGATCTCAAGCTTAAACTCGATTTTACCGGCACAAGCTACACCGCCACCGACTCCGTTCACCTCACTCCGGGATATATCGACCTCAACAACATCACCCTCCACGACCGTGACGGCCATACCGCCCGACTTGACGGTTGGCTTTCACACACCAATTTCCACTATCCCAAATTCAACTTCCGTATCTCAAACGCCAGCTCGATGCTGGTTTACGACATCCCCCCCTCGCCCGAACTTATATGGTATGGCACAATCTATGGCGATGGCGCGGCCGACATCACCGGTGTGCCGGGCAAAATCGACATAAAGGTCGACATGGCAACCGCTCCCGCCTCGACATTCACATTCGTGCTGTCAGACTCGGAGGAGGCATACGACTATACTTTTATCACCTTCCGTGACAGGCTTAACCCCACAGGCACTCTCTCGGAGGCCGATGCAAGTGTGCCCGAAGCGGTGAGAGAGCGGCGCAAGGCTCTGGCCAAACAACAGGAGGAGGAAAATGCCTCGATCTATGACATGGATCTCACGGTGAGAGCCAATCCCAACGCCCTGCTAACTGTGGTGATGGACCCCGTGGGAGGCGATGCTATCAAGGCGCGCGGCAACGGAGTGCTCACCCTCACCTATAACTCCGCCTCCGAAGATCTCGGTCTGCGCGGCGACTACACCCTCGAAAGCGGCTCATATAACTTCACTTTCCAGGATATAATCCGCAAGGACTTCAAAATCAATCCCGGCAGTGAAATCAGGTTTATGGGCGACCCCTATGCTGCCCGCCTCAATATCGCAGCCTCCTATCGCCTCACCGCCAATCTCTCCGACCTCGACGAGTCATTCCTCGATGACCCCGAGCTGACGCGCACCACAGTGCCTGTCGACGCCATGATACTCGTAAACGGCGACATGCGCTCTCCCGGCATAGACTATGATTTCAACTTCCCCACGCTCAAGGATGATATAAAACGCAAGGTCAACTCTATTGTCAGCACCGATGACATGCGCGCCCGACAAATGCTCTATCTTCTCGCGCTCAACCGCTTCTACACCCCAGACTATATCACCGCCACCAAGGGCAACGAGTTTGTATCCATGGCCTCGTCAACCTTATCCTCGCAACTCGGCAACGCGCTCGGTCAGCTCACCGACAAGCTTTCGATCGCGCCAAACATCCGTTCTGACCGAGGCGACTTCTCAGACATGGAGTTTGACCTCGCCCTCGGCGCCTCGCTGCTCAACAACAGGCTTCTCTTTAACGGCAACTTCGGTTATCGCGACAAGAGCCTCAACAACAACGCCTTTATCGGCGACTTCGATATTGAATATCTGCTCAACCGCTCAGGTTCACTAAGATTCAAGGCCTACAACCGATATAACGACCAGAATTTCTATGTGAAAAACGCACTCACTACCCAAGGC
>JAIDXU010000371.1 GCA_029058455.1 Paramuribaculum sp. | reverse complement strand
GCCCTCTCCTCTCTCGCGCCCCACAATCCCTCATTATCGCTCCGATCTCTCCCCGGCCTTAAGAGTTTCAGTCTCACAACCGGTTTCCACGATTTTCCTTTCGGCTACTCGATTTCTGACAACAGCAAGTATATCCGTTGCCGCTCAATCGGCGTGCCCGAATGGGAACTCTACAATCTGTCGTTCCGGCCTCAGACCCGAATGTCAGGAATCAAGATCCGCGGAACTCTCTATGGCGCTTCCATGAAATCCGCCGCCCCGATGATGAAAATGGAGATGACCGACATGGCAGCTGACGATGTGGAATATGAAAACGCAGCTGACGGAGTGCTTGAAGAATCGGCTGTAACGGGATCGGGAAGCACCGATAACGGAGCTAACCTTAGCACGTCGCCGGTGCAATTCCGCAACAGCGAGGTAGCGTTGGGATTGTTCCGCCCAATGCTTGTAACCGGAGCCGACGGAGTGCTCAACCTCGAGTTTACAGTGCCCGAGGCCAATGCCTCATGGTGTATGAAAGCCTTTGCCTTCACCACCGACATGCGGCTCACATCAATCGACTCAACCTTTGTCTCTGCCAAGCCGCTGATGGTTAAGCCCAATCTGCCCCGCTTCATGCGTCAGGGCGATTCGGCCACCGTGATCAGCTCGGTGACCAACACCACCGACACTGAAATCGAAGCCAACGTTGTTGTAGAGCTTTTCAACCCCGCCACCGGTGAGGTTACTTCCTCATCCGAAACAACCCTCCTGCTAAAACCCGCCTCAACCGTCACCTATGCCTCCGAAGTCAATACGCCCGACAATAACCCTGCGCTCGGCTTCAGAATCAAGGCCACCGGCGGCAATTTCACCGACGGCGAGCAGAACATCATTGAAATTCTGCCGGCCTCGACCCCCGTATTCACATCTCAGAGCTTCTATCTCGCTCCCCAATCGTCGGAAGTATCAGTCACCGTACCCTCCTCAAAGGGTAGTATCACCACTCTGGAATATTGTGAAAGCCCGGTGTGGTATGTAGTGACGGCACTCCCCGGACTCTCCACCCAACCCCTCACCACCGCTCCGCGAGCAGCCGAAGCGATCTTCTCGGCAGCCGTGGCCGAGGGCATTATCCGTGCCAACCCCTCAATAGCCAAGGCCCTGAAAGAGTGGACCTCGTCGCCCGACAAATCAGAAGCGGCTCTCACCTCACGCCTGCAACAGAATGAAGAACTCAAAACCCTCCTTCTCAAAGCGACTCCGTGGATGACCGACGCCCTGAGCCGGACCGAGCGGATGGAGCGGCTTGCACTGCTGTTTGACGAATCAACCGTCAGCCAAACCTACTCGAAAGGAGTGGAAACGCTCGCCAAACTCCTTACTCCCTCAGGAGGCTTCTGCTGGAACGGTTTTTATACCGATCCCTCTCTGTGGGCCACCATGAGCGTGCTCGACATTATGGGTTCGCTCGACAAGCTCAGATTTATGCCCGACATAAAGCAACTTGATGAAATCATCACCTCCGCGCTCCAATATGCCGACAAAGAAAACATTGCTCGCCACAAAAAATATCCCGACGCCGACTTTTTCAACTACGCCCTGATTCGCAGCCGCTTCGCCTCACCCAAGCCCACGGGTGAAGCAAAGGCGATAATCGACAGCGAGATCAAAAAGACAATCAGCCGCCGCGACAAACTCACGCTCACAGCTATGGCTCCCGCCGCCCTGCTGCTCGAATATAACGGCAAGACTTCACAGGCCCGCGCCATCACCGGCGATATGACCCAGTTCACCGAGTCCACCCCCGAAAAAGGCACATGGTTCCCCTCGATTGAAAACAGCGCATGGGGCTACCTGAGCTACACCGCCGAGGCTCTCACAGCCTTTGCCTCGGTCAATCCCGAAAGCCCTGTCACCGCCGGCCTGCGTCAATGGCTCATTATCCAAAAACAGGCCACCGAATGGGGCGAAAGCGCCGGTGCCACACAACTGATTGCCTCGATAATAGGCTCGTCGCCGAGCACCGTTACTCCCGCGCAAGGCTCACGGATAACCCTCAACGGCAAGCCGCTCGACATTTCGCCCCTCGACCGCACTCTCGGCTATTACCGCACCGTTCTCCCCGCCTCCGACCGGAAATCGACTCTCAAAGTGAGCCGTAAGGGTAATTCTCCCGCATGGGGAAGCCTCATCACCCGCTCCATAACCCCGCTCCGCGAGGTTGAGCCCTCATCCTCTTCCGACCTGTCGATCGAAAAATCAATCATATTGCCCGAAGGTGCCGACTCTCTTGCCGCCGGCATGAAAGTCACCGTGAAACTTGTAATCAGAACCGGCCGCAACCTCAACTATGTAACCATCTGCGACAACCGCGCCTCATGCTTCGAGCCGGTCAACCAGCTCCCCGCCCCGGTATGGCAAGACGGAGTGTGCTTCTACACCGAAAACCGCGACGCCGTGACCAACATTTTTGTCGACACAATGCCCAAAGGCACCTATGTGCTCACCTACCCCCTGTGGGTCAACAACGCCGGCACGTTTACCACCGGCATAGCCACCGCCCAGAGCCAGTATGAGCCGGCCATCACCGCTCATACCGGCGCTGAAATCATCAATGTCAACCCAATGAAATAAACTCTGAAAATGTCAGTCAACAAAGTCATACTCGTAGGCAATGTGGGGCAGGACCCCAGAGTAAGAATAGTGCAGACGCGCACCGTGGCCGAATTTTCGCTTGCCACCACCGACCGCGCCTACCGCAACGCTCAGGGGGTGGAAATGCCCGAGCGCACCGAGTGGCACAACATCGTGATGTGGGATCGCCTCGCCGAAACCGCCGAACGATATGTGCGCAAAGGCACCAAGCTTTTTATTGAAGGAAAGCTCCGCACACGCGTGTGGGAGGACCGCAACGCCATCAAGCGCAACATCACCGAAATTGTGGTCGACAACTTCGACATTCTCTCGCGCCCCGACCCCGCAAAATAATTCAAAGGGGGGCAAATCAAATTTTTTCGATGAAAAATGTGATAAATCGCCCTTTTATGCGTCTTATTATAAGTGTCGCTGATTCCGCACACTTTCACCACCGAAACAAATCACTTCAACTATTATGATAACCAAACATTTACATTTCCTCAAAGGGATTCTTACGCTCCTGCTTTTCATCACCGTGTTTAGCGGTCGCGCGCAGGAGATGCCTCAGATTCCTGCACTGCCTGTCGACACCGGAGTTGTGACAGGCACCCTCCCCAACGGTCTTACCTACTACATCCGTCACAACAACAACCCCAAAGGGCAGGCCGACTTCTATATCGCCCAGCGCGTCGGCTCAATGCTTGAGGAGGATAATCAGCGCGGACTGGCTCACTTTCTCGAGCACATGTGCTTTAACGGCACTACCCATTTCCCCGGCAACTCGCTTATAAAATGGCTTGAGAGCGTAGGCGTGAAGTTCGGCTACAATCTCAACGCTTATACCTCTATGGATGAAACCGTCTACAATATCTCAAATGTGCCTGTTGCCAGAGAGAGCGTTCAGGACAGCTGTCTGCTCATTCTCCACGACTGGGCCAATGATCTTCTTCTCGAAGATGCCGAGATCGACGCCGAGAGAGCGGTGATTCATGAAGAGTGGCGTCAGAGCAACGTGGGCCAGATGCGTATTCTCGAAGCCCTCCTCCCCACAATCTATCCCGGCTCGCGCTACGGCTACCGTCTCCCCATCGGCACTATGGAGGTTGTCGACAACTTCCCCTATCAGGCGCTCAGAGATTACTATGAGCGCTGGTATCGTCCCGATCAGCAGGCCGTAATAGTTGTCGGCGACATCGACCCCGCAAGAATAGAGGCAAAGATCAAGGAGATGTTTGCCGACATCGAAATGCCCGCCGATGCTCCCGAGCGTATCTATTTTGAGGTGGAAGACACCCCCGGCACAATCTATGCCATAGGCCACGACAAGGAACAGCCCGTGACCGTGGCCCAGCTCATGTTTAAATCCGACCGTATGCCCGCGGCTATGCGTCTTTCGCAGATGAGCTATGCACAGAGCTACATGGAGAATATGATCGCCACGATGCTCAACGACCGCCTCAATGATATTTCATCGAAGCCCGACGCTCCTTTCGGTCAGGCCTCTCTTGACTTCGGCGAATTTCTTGTGGCAAAAACCAAAGATGCCATGACTCTCGCGGCTTTGGCCAAAGATCCCGCCGATCCCGTCACTCCCCTCGCAGCCGCCTATCGCGAACTGCTCAGAGCCTCGCGCGGAGGTTTCACTCAGGGTGAATATGAGCGCGCAAAAGCCACATTCCTTTCCAACATCGAGCAGTCATATAATAACCGCAACTCACGCCAGAACGAGGAGTTTGTCAATAAATATGTGAGACACTTCATCGACTCTCTGGCCATTCCCGACATCGAGACAGAATATCAGGTCATGAAGATGTGTGCCGACATGATACCCCTTGCCGTCATCAATCAGACCATGTCGATGATAGTTACTCCCGACAACCGGGTGCTCCTCGCCCTGCTGCCCGACAATGCCGCCGGCGTCTATCCCGAGCCGTCACAATTTGCCGAAGCTCTTGCCGCCGTCGATGCCGAGACTATCGAGCCGCTTGTCGACACAATGAGGGAAGATCCGTTGGTGACATCGCTCGCCGCCCCCGGTAAGATTGTCAGCGAAACTACCGATGCAGCCCTCGGCACCACTACCTGGCAGCTCAGCAACGGCGCCAAAGTAGTGATCAAGACCACCGACTTCAAAGACGACGAAATTCAGTTTGAAGCCGACGCCCCCTTCGGCCTGTCGAATTTCATAGAGAGCAGCAGCGACGTTGTGGCTGTGCTTCCCCTCTATCTCCGCGCCATGGGTCTCGGAGCTTACAGCAATTCCGACCTCATCAAATATCTCGCCGGCAAACAGGCTGACATCAACCTCGGGCCGAATATGTATTACACATCCCTCGAAGGTAGCACCAATGTCAAGGACCTCCCCGTGCTCATGGAGCTTATCTATATGACCATGACCGCGGTCAACTTCACCCCCGAGGAGTTTGACGCCACCCGCGCCACCTATACCTCGGTGCTTCACAATCAGGAAAACAATCCTCAGTATATTTTCCAGAAAAGTGTCTATGAGGCTCTCTACAACAGCCCTGACCTCATCAAGGTGCCCTCATCCGCAATTCTCGGCAAGGTTGACCGCGAGGCAGTGATCAATCTTGCCCGCAGCCTCACCGCCAACGCAGCCATCTATACATTTACATTTGTCGGCAACGTCGACAAAGAGGCGCTCCGCCCCCTTGTTGAGAAATATATCGCCTCGCTCCCCTCGTCTGACCAAAAGCTCCGCAATGTCATTCCTTCGGGCATTCTCATGAAGTCGGGCGACGAAGTGTCGACCTTCACCACCCCCATGGAAACACCTCAGACCTTTGTCTACTTCCTTGAATGGGGCAGTGAGGAGGCATTCCCCTTCACCACGCTCAACTCTCAGCTCGCCTCTATCGCCGGACAGATTCTCTCAACACGTCTGCTCGACATTGTGAGAGAAAAAGAGGGCGCCGTTTATTCAATCTCCGCCTCAGGCCGTCTGAGTCGCATCAATCCCCAGCCTCTCACTATCGAATCAGGCTTCCCCATGAAGCCCGAGATGAAAGACAAGGTGCTGTCGATTCTCAAAGAGCAGATGAATCTGCTTGCCACCAATGTCTCACCCGAGGAACTTGCCAAAGTCAAGGAATTTATGGTTAAGAACTATCATGAGACTTTCGAAACCAACAACGGATGGATCACACTTCTCTCCGGCATAGCCCTCAAAAATGTCAACACCTATTCCGACTATCTCGCCACACTCGACTCAATCACCCCCGAAATGGTGGCCGCATACGTCAGGAAGCTCGTTGACCTCAACAACTGCCGCATAATCGTGCTCGACCCCGACAACTGATCTTTTATAAACTAAGACCAATAAGCCAAATAAGGCCAATAGTTCAAAT
>JAIDXU010000370.1 GCA_029058455.1 Paramuribaculum sp. | reverse complement strand
CTCCAACCCCGTTTTGCTGCCGGAAACAAGGTGGCAGCGTGATTATGCGCGCTGACATCCGGATAGCAGAACGGCATAAATTCTCCCTAAATTACTATTGCATAGTTGCGAGGATTTTGTTACCTTTGCCGCAGTTACCGGGAAATATGTAATTTACAAGGGAAAATATTTTTAAATTGCTATTCTCTAAACTAAAATTCTGTATAATTTTTTAACGTTTTTACTATAAAATGAATATTTACAGGTCTCTATTTTGTCTTGTTTTTGCGCTTGTGTGTGCAGAACTTTCAGCCAAGACGATTGTCATAGCTGATAAGACCGACTCTGTCGGCATTGAGTCAGCGACGGTGGTGTGTAGCTTGGCGGGAGATGAGGGCTCAAAGAAGCTTTTATCGTCAGACAGGGGTGTTGTGAAGCTTCCTGACAATACGGTAAAGATACAGGCTTCGCGCCTCGGTTATGAGCCTGTGAAGACTGATATGTTTCTGGTGGGTGACACTCTGTTTATGACTCCCAATGCGTGGCTCAGGGAGGTGACTGTGAAAGCGGAGAGAAACAATTTCAAAATTCTGTCAGACAGATATATATATGATGTGTCCTCAGACAGCACATTGAGAGATCTTTCGACTTTTGAGGCGTTCAGAAAAATTCCTATTCTCAATGTGAATCTCAATGGTCAGATATCCTCAATGCAGGGCAAGCAGCTGACTTATAAAGTTAACGGATTGATTGACCCGATTTTGTGGGGAGATCTGCAAACAGCGTTACTTTCGCTCAAAGCGCGCCATGTGTCGCGAATCGAGATTGTTGAAAATCCCAACGGCGATAATCCCAACCTTTTGGAAGTAAATATCATCACCAAAGGGCGACTGGAGGGTTATCAGGCAAGTTTCAGCGGCAACGTTACCGACAGCTATATTCGCGGATCGATATGGGGCATGACAAAGGTCAGGAAATTTGCCATTCAAGGTAGCTATTATTATATGCAGACTCGTGACCATGACACAAAAACCACCTCAGAGGAGTGGCGATATAACTCACCGTTGCGCTACCTGACGTTGCAGAAATCAAAAGAATCAGGCTATCGCGCCGGGTCGAACAGTTTTGAAACCTCGATGTCATATAACTTCGACGACCTGACTATACTGACAGCCTCGGGCCGAATAATCTTAAAGGTGAATCCCCACATGGGCTCAACCTCCGAGACTGAAATATTTGGGGAGGATATGCAGCCCACCGCTAAATATTCTTACGAAAAGAAAGATAAGATAAAAGATACCGAATATGAGGCACATTTAGAGTTTGAAAAACTATTCGGGTGGGGTGCCAAAAACGGTAAGCTCTATTTGGGCTATGAGCTTTATCACCGACCTGTGACATTCAACACATTCTCGACTTTTAATATCGAGCAGTGTGATGATGCCTCGCTGATGCCTGACTATAAGGATTATCACAAGATTCACCGCAGCCGGTCGACAATGCACACCTTAATGGGTGATCTGAGACGAGTGATAAACGAAAGGCATGTTGTTAATGCCAGTGTGATTTACCGTTATATGGATGATAATGATGCTGACAGCCTTGTTCTGCCTCATTGGGAGCGGAGCAAACTTAATCAGAACAGCGCTTCGGCTTCGGTGAGCTATAGATATATCGCTCCGAAATTGACTCTAAACGTTAGCGCCGGCGGCAGAATGTATCACGACAATATTTCAAACACCGTTTATGGTGACGGATTTAACTTTTCGCGCACGTCATGGACTTGGTATCCATCTGTTGGCGCCTCGTATGTGCCGGGCGGTAATGTGAGCTATGAGGCGGGTTATTCGCTGACCGCTCAGGTGCCTGATATTTCGGCTTTGAATCCGTTTGTGTTCCGCGACATTCCCGGACAGCTCTCCTATGGTAATCCTAATCTGAAATCCGAGAAAATTCATACGCTCAAAGTAGGCGCCAATTTTAACCTAAGGCGCATGTATGTTGGCGTGACCCTTTCGGGACAGTATGCCACCGATCTGATACTTCAATACCGCAATCTCGACAATGACAATCTCCTCAACATAACCTATGGCAACATTGCCGACCGCAAAACGGTGACCCTTTCACCCTTCATGACATGGCGGCCGTTTAATGCCACATCCGTGAGACTGTCGGCGGGTGTTGATTATGTGAAATACCGATCAAAGAAACTTGACCTTTCAAATTCCGGATTTCAGTTCTATCCCAACCTCACTGTGTCGCAGGAGCTTCCGTGGCAGTTATACCTTGAGCTGTCGGGCCGGTATAACACCAAGTGGATAGGTCTGCAAGGCAAGGGAGGTGAGAATTATGGCTATGGGCTGACAATGGTGAGAAGCTTCATGGAGCAGCGTCTGCGTGTCTCGTTAGAGGCGTCGGGATTTGTGCCGATATACTACAACCGCAGCTATTCTTCGTTTGCCGACAACTATTACAGTCAGTGGACCACCCGCAGGTTTCACGCTAATTTTTCGGTGAGAGTATCCTACCGTTTCGGTAAACTGCGCGCAACAGTTCAGGAAACCGAATCTTCAATTTCTAACGATGATATAAAGAGATCCTATGATGAATAAGCCCATAGCTCTGCAAGGA
>JAIDXU010000369.1 GCA_029058455.1 Paramuribaculum sp. | reverse complement strand
CTCTTGATATATGTGCCCTTGGCTGTGGCGGGTTTCAGCTTGATGAGGGTGTTGATAAATTCGCGTGCATTGTCGCGCATCTGCTCGGGAGTGAAGCTTACTTTGCCGATCGATGAGTGAACAATACCGTTTTTGTCAACCTTGAAGTCAATCTTACCCTTCTTTACTTCCTCAACAGCTTTGGCCACGTCGGTAGTAACAGTGCCGCTCTTGGGGTTAGGCATCAAACCGCGGGGGCCGAGAATACGACCCAGAGCGCCGATCTTACCCATGATAGCGGGTTGAGTGATGATAACGTCAACGTCGGTCCAACCACCCTTGATTTTCTCGATATATTCATCAAGGCCCACATAGTCGGCGCCGGCAGCCTTGGCGGCAGCTTCGGCATCCGAGGTGCAGAGCACAAGTACCTTAACCTGTTTACCGGTGCCGTGGGGAAGTGTCACAACGCCACGCACCATTTGGTTTGCCTTACGGGGATCTACGCCAAGACGAACGTCTATGTCGAGTGAGGCGTCAAATTTGGTAAAAGTGATTTCTTTTACCTTTTCGGCAGCCTCGGCAAGCGAATAGGACTTCCCGGCTTCAATCTTCTCTAAAGCAAGCTTTTGATTTTTCGTGAGTTTACTCATGTCAATTGAAGTTTATCAGTTGTTTCCAGGGAATGCTCCTTTGACGGCGATACCCATACTTCTGGCTGTACCGGCAACCATTTTCATTGCCGACTCTATGGTAAAACAGTTCAAATCGGGCATTTTGTCTTCAGCGATTGTCTTGACCTGCTCCCATGTGATTTCAGCTACCTTGTTACGGTTGGGCTGAGCACTACCCGATTTCTTCTTTGATACCTCGAGAAGCTGAACGGCTACAGGAGGAGTCTTTACGATAAAGTCAAAGCTCTTGTCGGTGTAGTAGGTAATCACAACAGGCAGTACCTTACCTGCCTTGTCCTGAGTGCGGGCATTGAATTGCTTGCAAAACTCCATGATGTTGATGCCCTTGGAGCCTAAGGCGGGACCAACAGGAGGAGAGGGGTTAGCTGCTCCACCCTTTATCTGCAATTTGATCTGTCCAGCAATTTCTTTAGCCATTTTTTCAATCTGAATTTTTAGATATTGGTGAGATTTGGGTGCGGGTGGTTTTGTTGACAATATAATCGGAAAAGCTGCGTAACCAACTTTCAGACCATATCTTGCTCAGACACGAAATCAACTGCCGTCGGATATCTTTGGGTTTCCGGGGCAGTCTCATCGCTCTTTGCGGTCACACTCGCTCTACTTGCGAATTTTCCAGTTCAAGGGGTGTCTTTCGGACAAATATCTTGACCATCACTTTGAGTTTCTTCTTTTCGCGGTCCACTTCCTCGATTTCTCCGGTAAAGCCGATAAACGGACCATAATTAACCTTAACGGTTTCTCCGAGCATGAAGTCGTTGGCTCCGTCGTCGGTAAGGTCGGCGATTTCATCGGCTGCTCCCAACATTCTCATTACTTCGCTCTGACGCAGGGGTTCGGGCTTGGCGTCCTTCTCCTTGCCTTTGAGGAAGTCGATAACGTTGGTGGTGTTGCGCAGTTCATACATCACTTCACCGTGAAGTATGGCTTCGACAAACACATAACCTGAATAGAGGTTTTTCTCCTTCACGACCTTCTTGCCATTTTTCATCGTGAGCACTTTCTCGGTGGGAATCAGTACCTGAAAGACATATTTGCCGAGGTCGGTGTTTCGGATAGCTGCATCCAAAACTTCCTTAACCTTAGCTTCCTTGCCTGATATGGCTCTGAGCACATACCAGGCTCTGCGTTCTTTCTTGTCTTTTTCTTTTGAGTTTTCCATCTCAGTCAGTAAATGATTGATTAGTCGTTCCGGCCGTTTGTGAAACTACATAAAACAAACCGGGTGATCAGTAAAATTTATAAGTTTTGCTTATCGACCCAGTCCGTAAATGAAGTGCATCAAAGTATCAACAACCTGATCCATGCAGAAAATTATCAATGCAATGATTATGGAAGCTATCATCACGATAATCGCACTCTTGATCAGCTGCCCTTTGGTTGGCCACGAG
Organism: Paramuribaculum sp.; assembly: GCA_029058455.1. Taxonomy (GTDB): domain Bacteria; phylum Bacteroidota; class Bacteroidia; order Bacteroidales; family Muribaculaceae; genus Paramuribaculum. The sequence continues at coordinate 1,653 of JAIDXU010000369.1, read as the reverse complement.
GTCTTGTCACGAAGTTCGGTGTAAGATTCCTCGATATCCGTAAGTAGTTTTAGTTTTTTCATTTTATTGTTTCTTTGGCACAGGACGAGAGGCTCGAACTCCCGACACCCGGTTTTGGAGACCGGTGCTCTACCAACTGAGCTAGTCCTGTAGATTGAAAAATCTCAGGCGACTCATGCCTGACGGCTTTTCACCGCCTGAGATTTTTATTGTTATGTCATATGAGGTGACAGATATTTATCATATCATTGTGGCCCTCAGACAAATTCGAAGTTTGTGCAGACTATTGTCCGCTTCGGTAGGATTAGTCGAGGATCTCGGTGATCTGACCTGAACCTACGGTACGGCCACCTTCACGGATAGCGAAGCGGAGACCGGTGTCGCAAGCTACGGGGTTGATGAGCTTAACGTTGATCTCAACGTGGTCGCCGGGCATTACCATTTCAACACCTTCGGGAAGGGTGATTTCGCCGGTAACGTCAAGTGTGCGGATATAGAACTGGGGACGATAGTGGTTGTGGAAAGGAGTGTGACGGCCACCTTCTTCTTTCTTCAGGATATAAACTGAAGCTTTGAAGTGATCGTGAGGTTTAACAACTCCGGGGTGGCAGATAACCATACCACGTTTGATATCTTTCTTGTCGATACCACGGAGAAGGAGACCTACGTTGTCGCCGGCTTCACCCTGATCAAGGAGTTTGCGGAACATCTCAACACCGGTAACAACCGACTTGAGGTCAGCGCCAAGACCCATAATCTGAACTTCGTCACCAACTTTCACGATACCTGTTTCAATACGACCGGTAGCAACGGTGCCACGACCGGTGATTGAGAACACGTCTTCAACAGGCATAAGGAAGGGTTTGTCGATGTCGCGGGGAGGCAGGGGAATCCATGTGTCAACAGCTTCCATGAGGTCGAGCACTTTCTGCTCCCATTCGGGCTCGCCGTTGAGGGCGCCGAGAGCTGAACCACGGATGATGGGGGTGTTGTCGCCATCATACTCATAGCTTGAAAGGAGCTCACGCATTTCCATTTCAACGAGTTCGAACATTTCCTCGTCGTCAACCATGTCGCACTTGTTGAGGAATACAACGATACGGGGAACGTTTACCTGACGGGCGAGAAGGATGTGCTCGCGGGTCTGAGGCATGGGACCGTCGGTAGCGGCAACCACGATGATAGCACCGTCCATCTGAGCGGCACCTGTTACCATGTTCTTTACATAGTCAGCGTGTCCGGGGCAGTCAACGTGTGCATAGTGGCGGTTGGCGGTCTGGTATTCTACGTGTGCGGTGTTAATTGTGATACCACGCTCTTTTTCCTCGGGAGCATTGTCGATTGAGTCAAACGAACGGAGCTCTGAGAGACCGGCTTTAGCAAGCACGGTGGTGATAGCAGCGGTAAGGGTGGTTTTGCCGTGGTCAACGTGGCCGATAGTGCCTATGTTAACGTGGGGTTTGGTTCTTTCGAATTTCTCTTTAGCCATAATTTGCTATTATGATTGTTATTGTTTGGATTTTTCCGTTTTAATCATGACGCCGCGGTAGTGGCAGTGCACTATCGAGGCTGTCATTTTAATTGGTTTTGAGCCGATGGCGGGATTTGAACCCGCGACCTCTTCCTTACCAAGGAAGTGCTCTACCCCTGAGC
>JAIDXU010000368.1 GCA_029058455.1 Paramuribaculum sp. | reverse complement strand
GTTCTATTTTCAGTTCGTTTTTCTTGGGTTCCATAGTTTTGTTATTTTAATGTTAAGTTTATTCGTTGATTCAGTTGGCGGGAGTGAGGTTGGCTTTGATGTTAAAGTTCAAAATCTTGCCGCCGGGAGCATAGACCGATATGGCCTTTAGGTTGGTGGCGCGTTTGAAGATGTCACAGAGATTATAGGAGGCGTAATATTCTCTTGTGAGGGGTGCGCCTGAGGCCGAGTTGTTGTCATAAACGGCATAGATTTTCACCGTGTCGCTATCGAGAGTTGATTCGTCGGCCACCATGATAATCTCTGTCTTATAGGTAGATGAAGGGGTATAGGCCGCGAGGTTGAGATATTGACCGGTGAGCCACACTTTCTGAAGGTTGATGTTGGCCACATCCCATAAGGGGTATTTGGAGATAGGCTCGATTTTAACGGTGTCGTTATATATCAGCGCGGCGCTTATGAGTTCGATGGTGGTGCTTTCGCCATATTTCACACCTTCGGGCACATTATAGCCGATTATGAGACGTGTGTCGAGCTTCACTATTTCGGTATTGAGTTTCACCGGGGCAACAAGAGTGGTTATAGGAGCGTCTTGGGAAACCTGAAAGGTAAACACCGAGAGATCACCGCTCTGTTCGGTGAAGGTCACCATATCCATATAGGTGGGGAGATTCTGAATGTTGTCATCCTCTTTGTTGCATGAGCTGAGACCGAGAATGATCAGCAGCGAAATGATCGACAGAAATGAGATTGATTGTTTCATGTTGGAAATGTTTTATAAAGTGGCCGGTGAGTGATTTCAGCCGGTCAGAGGGTGCGTAATGAGTCTATGCGGTTTATTCGGCCATCGGCCATCACCACTCTTCGGTCGGCCATTGCGGCGAGGGTTTCATCATGGGTCACTATGATGAATGTTTGTCCGAAATCGCGGCGCAGATCGAAAAACAGCTTGTGGAGATTCTGCCTGCCCTGAGAGTCGAGACTTCCCGACGGCTCGTCGGCAAGCACCACAGCCGGCTTGTTGATCAGTGCGCGCGCTACGGCTCCCCGCTGACACTCTCCGCCGCTCAGTTGCGACGGACGGTGACCGCACCTTTCGCTCAATCCGAGATAGTCGAGCAACCGGCGCGCCTCGGTCAAGGCCTCGCTTCGTGATATGCCGCCTATCAGGGCGGGCATGGCAACGTTTTCCTCAAGGGTAAATTCGGGTAGAAGCCGGTGGCTCTGAAACACAAACCCTATGTTGGCGTTGCGGAAGCGCGACAGCTTTTTATCGTTGAGGGTGAAGATCTCGGTAGACTCATAAAACAAAAAAAAACTGTCGGGTCGGTCGAGCGACCCTATGATCTGGAGCAAGGTGGTCTTGCCGGCTCCGCTGGGACCGGTTATTGATAAAATCTCGCCGCGCTCAACGGTGAGATTTATTTCCTTGAGCACTTTGAGCTGCGCGAAGCTGCGGGATATGTTGTTTACTTCAATCATCAGGGGGAATCCGGCATTACTGGTCGGATAAACGCGACTGCAAAAATAATCATTCCGCGCCAATCTACCAACACCCGCCTTGTCTCGATTCTCAGATTTAAGGTTTTTTACTATGTATTTATTGAGAGATGGGAGTGGCTAAAGCTATCAGGTGATCCTGATAATCTATCCATTTGAGGCTGAAAGTCTGTTGAGTGGAGGCTATCGAGGCGGTGGCCGATGAGGTGTCGACTATGATATGGGTAATAAGAAGCCCGGGAATACCGGCGGCTTTAAAGACAGCTTCTTTTGCTGTCCATAGTCTGAGCAGCCGGTTTGTGTCGCCGCCCTGTTCGCCCGGCGCAAGAAATTTAGGGGCTATATCGTTGAGACGCGGGCGCGGTTGCTCGATGTCAATACCAATGGCGATGTCGCGTGACAGGGCTACGGCGGCAAGCAAGCGACTGTGGCTCACTGATATGTGTGGGGCAGTCTGGCCATTGCCGAACACAAGCCGTGGCGCACCCTCGGGAGTGTGTGTCAGGGAGAAAGGTTGGGTAATAAGATGAGAAAGAATGGTTTGAACCGCTGCTTTTTCTTTTTCGCGGCGTGAAAGCTCGGGTGCAGGCAGTATGGGGGAAACGGTCAGGCTGACTCCGTCAAGGCCGGTCTCGATTTCAGTCATAGGGCATTGCGTTGACAGCGTGGATAATGTCGCGGGTAAACATCCTTATCACGGGGCTTATGCTGTCGGCTGAAGCGGGGGTTATGCCGAGATTCACACCTCCTGTGAGTATTGCCGGTTTTCCGTCGCGCATACCTGTCGCTACAAATTGCACCGGCGTGGGTGAACCCTGCGGCGTGATGAGTATGGAGAGATTCCAGCCTGCGGGAGTGTCGGCGGTGAGAATTTCAGATTGACGTCCGCCCGAGTTGATTCTCATGCGGTCAATGCGGTTTAACCACATTTCCTCAGCTTTTTCTTGCGACAGACCTGGGTGATAGCTCACATGTAGGGTAGCGCCGAATTGTTTATAAGCCAGCGTGATCCATTCAATTCCGTTTTCTTTTTGGGTTACCGTAGCGTCGGCATAACGGTTGGCCTCAAAACCTGATTGTCCGGTGGAGATATAATCGGCCTTAAACGGCTCTATGCGCACATAGGCGGGGGGGAGAGGAATGGCGGCATGATCGTTGTTGCGGGAGGTGTCGGTGCAGCCCCATGCAAGCAATGCCAGGAAGAGCAGGGTGACAATCGGTTTGAAATGACGTGTCATTGTCGGGCGGGCATAGGGGTTTGAACTTCGTCCATCACCTTTACCCTCACGCTCGAGATTCTGTGACCCTGAATGTCGAGAATCAGGAATCGGCAGCGGCCATAAACAAGGCTCTCCTTCTCCTTGGGGAAATCGCCCTTGATGGCGAGCAACATTCCCGCAAGGGTCTCGCAATCTTCGGTCACTTCGGCATAATCTTCCTCGTTGAGCGAAGTGATGTCGAAAAATTCACCTAACTCGGTCTTGCCTTCAAATACGAATGTGTTGTCAGCCAGGCGCTTGTAGGTAGGCTCTTCCTCGTCATACTCATCGTTGATGTCGCCGATAATCTCTTCAAGCACATCTTCGAGAGTCACGATGCCGCAGGTGCCTCCAAATTCGTCGACAACCACAGCGAGATGAATATGGCGGCTGCGGAAATCCTCGAGAAGGTCGTCGATCATGCGCGATTCAGGCACGAAATAAGCTTCACGCAACAGGGTGTGCCAATCGAAGTCTGAGGTATCGGTGCCGATATAAGGGAGCAGGTCACGTGAATAAAGTATACCTTTGATATTATCCTGGCTGCCTTCATACACGGGGAGTCGGGAATATCCGCTCTCTCTCACGACGTTGAGCACTTCGTTGAAGTCTCCCTCATATTCTATGCCGGTGATGTCGACGCGCGGAGTCATGATACGGTCGGCTGTGGTGTCGCCGAATTTCAAGATTCCTTCAAGCATCTGCTTGTCGTCGCGGGCTTCAACTTCGGTAATCTCGAGAGCTTTGGAAAGGTCGTCGGGTGTGAGATCCTCCTCATGCTTGGTCACTACGCGGTTAACAATCCCCGAACTTTTAACCATGAGACGAGAAAGCGGCTTGAGCAGCGTGATAAGCACTCCGAGAGGGGCGTAGGCCATGTTGATCCACTTGAGATTGTCGCTGTTGGCCATTAGCTTGGGCAATATCTCGCCGAAGAGCAATATCAGGAATGTGAGCAGCACAGTCTGGAGTATGAAACTCCACAACTCGCTCATGCCCTCAAACACCGGGCCGAGGGCGAAGTTACATAATATGACAATGGTGACATTTACCAGATTGTTGGCTATAAGGATTGTAGCCAACAGCTGTTCGGGGTTGTCGAGAATACGTATTATCCTGTCGCTCGAGGGATTATCTTCAATCTCTTCGCGCTGGGAGGGTGTTACCGAAAAGAACGCTATTTCGCTGCCCGACACAAACCCCGATATAACCAGAGCCAGCAGGGCGAGGATCAGGGTTATGATTTGTGGTGTGCTGAAATTTAATGATGTAAGAGTAATCGAGGCCGTGATGACATTAAAGGAATCTATGGCCGGAAGAGGGTCTATATCCAAAATTCAGGTGTTGTTGGTGAAACATTGAAAGCCCTTTCGGGCAGATTGGCTGCAAAGTTACAACAATTTTTTATATAATGGATTGTAGCGGCGTGATTCTTCGCGTAATTGAGGGTCGGGGCTGAAGTG
>JAIDXU010000367.1 GCA_029058455.1 Paramuribaculum sp. | reverse complement strand
GCCTCCTATAGTTTATGAAGAATAATAATTTTCTAATTAATCGGCTGAAAATTTGGGCGTTCTGAGGGTATTTGCTATATTTGCGGCGACAGACCGATTGCAGAGGCCCGGTTGTGGGTTCGAGTGGTGGGGCTGTCGTTAAAATAACAGGCGTTTACTCAACGCTCTTTCTTGACGTTCTGAAATCCGGAAAATTTCAATTGGAGTCAGGAATGAGACAGCAGTAGATGACTGATGTGGTTATGTATATGCCTATGACGGCAGGTGTGTGAACATCTGTCGGCTTTGACATCTTCATAATTCCGCGTGAGGTCTCTGCGTTGTCCGTTCTACTCCAATGGGCAATTCCGGAGCCTCAGAACGTGGAACGGGCAGCAGGTATGGCTCTCGCGCGATTTTGTTTTTTTGTGTTCTTTATTTTGCCTGACATGAGAGCTGAATGGCAACCAATCTTTTTAACTCATTTTGTCTATGAGAAAAATTACTTTTGTCTTGGCAATGCTGGTGATGTATGCAGGTAGCCTGTTTGCCGCCACCGACTTCACGGCGCGGCCAGAGCTCACAACCGACGAATCAAACCCTGTTGTCTATGCCATTGTCAACTATCGCGGCGACTGCTATACGGTGAAGGGCGATTCGCTGATGAGCGCCTTAAAAGCCAACGGTTTTTCAAACCCCTCGGTTATGACCTCCAAGATTGACCGCAGCGCTCTTTGGTATTTTACCGACGCCGGCGATAATGGCGTGTATATCCACAGCCTGCAATATAGCGACGGCGCTATCGAGGGCAACCGTGCCACTCTCAATAACCTTGAGAACTGTGCGCCCTATTATATTTTCAGTAACTCTTGGTCAGGAGGCAAAGGCATGGTAATATGCACCAATTCTTATCTTGATGGCAATAACAACTGTCTTGATGCTTCTGATAGCAAACCTGAGCTTTCCACAGGTTGGAGGCCGACTCAAAATGACTGGTCGGGAACTTGCTGGTTTTTTGTGAAAATCGATGATCCCGACAACCTTACAGCCGCCCAAAAAGCTTGTGACGAGGCTTTTGAGGAAAATCATGCTGTTACACCCGTTCCGGGTCAGTTTACTTATCAGGGTTTGAAATTTGTAGCTGATGATGAGGAGGAGACTTGCAAATTGATAGGTTGCGCTGACCATTCAATGACTACGCTCACCATTCCGGAAGTTGCTATCAACAACGGCGTTTCATATAGAGTGACCGAGATTGCCGCTAATGCTTTTGAAAATCACTCACATTTCACCGGCGATCTCATCATTCCCGACAATATTGAATATATCGGCAATGCTGCTTTTAAGAATTGCACTGGCTTTAACGGGACTCTTACTCTCAGCAAATCTCTTGATTGGATCAGATATCAAACTTTTTATGGTTGCTCCGGCTTTACCGGCGATCTGATTATTCCCGAATCGGTTACTTTGATTCAGGATTACGCTTTCTGGCGTTGTAGCGGCTTTAATGGTAATCTTACTCTTGGCAATTCACTTAGGAATATTAGTAATTATGCTTTTCAGTATTGTAGCGGCTTTACCGGCGATCTCGTTATTCCCAATTCAGTTACCAATTTGGGTGAAGCGGCTTTTAATTTCTGTAGCGGCTTTGATGGCAAGCTCACTCTCAGTAATAGTCTTACCAAAATCTCGCGTAACGCTTTCTGGCAGGCAAGCGGTTTGACCGGTGATCTTGTTATCCCCAACTCGGTTAAAACCATCGAAGGCGGTGCTTTCTCCTATTGCAGCAGCCTCAACGGCACCTTGACGCTCAGTAACTCACTGATTGAGATTGAGAGAGCGGCTTTTTCCTACACTAATCTCACAGGAAGTATTGTGATTCCCGACGGAGTGGTTTCGATCGGCTCTACAGCCTTTGAACAGTGCCCCGGCTTTACCGGCGATCTCATCATTCCAGAGTCAGTCACTAAAATTAGCTCTTATGCATTTTCAGGTTGCACAGGCTTGAACGGAACTTTAAAGCTTCCAAGCACTCTGAAGCAAATTGAAGATTGTGTTTTTCTTAATTGTAAAAACCTGACCGGTAATCTGATTATACCTAACACTGTTGAGACTATCGGATATCATGCTTTTGCCAACTGCTCCGGCTTTACGGGCGATCTCGTCATCCCCAATTCGGTAACATTAATTGATTCATACGCTTTCTTTCAGTGTGGCGGCTTCAATGGCACTCTTACCCTCGGCAGTTCTCTCACTTCAATAGGAGGACATGCTTTCCAAAACTGCACCGGCTTTACCGGCGATCTGATTATTCCCGACAATGTGACCGAAATTGGTGTCTGGGCTTTTGGCGCTTTTGGTGCAGATGGAGGCAAGAAAGGCAAATTGAAACTTTCAAATACTCTTACTGTTTTGAGAGATCATGTTTTCAGTGCGTGCTCAGGTTTCACCGGCGATCTGGTCATTCCTAATTCAGTAACAGTAATTGAAGAATGTGCTTTCATTGCGTGTGAAGGCTTTGACGGTAAGCTTGTCCTTTCCGAATCACTCACTGCAATAGGATCAAGCGCTTTCCGGGAATGTAGCGGTTTTACCAGTGAATTGAAAATACCCGAATCAGTTACCTATATCGGCTCGTATGCTTTCTATGGCTGCAGCGGTTTTACAGGTGAGTTGAATATCCCCGACTCGGTTACTGAAATCGGTGAATATGCTTTCTATGGCTGTAGCGGTTTTACCGGTGAGCTTGATATTCCCGAAGATATTACAGAAATCGGCGAAGGTTCGTTTGCCGGAAGCACTCTTACCGGCGACCTCATCATCCCGGCCTCTGTAACTGTTATTGGTGCAAGTGCTTTTGCTGATTGCGAGAATCTCGATGGCGAGCTGATTATCCCCGCTTCGGTTACTGAAATCGGCGATCGCGCTTTCCTCAACTGCCCGAATCTCACTTCAAGAACCTGTCTTGCCACCGTGCCTCCCGTGCTTGGTGAGGAAGCTTTCGACGAAGGTTCCACAATTTATGTTCCTGCCGAGAGTCTCAGCCAATATAAAGCCGACGCGCGATGGTCAGCATACCGACTCATGCCTGTTGGCGAGGAAGATGAACGTCAGCTTATATTAAGCGAAAGATCTGTCACTCTTATCGTGGGCGAGACATTGCAGCTCACCGCCACCATCGAGCCTGCCTCGGATGAAGAGATCGGTTGGTCAACTCTCAATAACAAAGTCGTTACCGTCAGCGACACCGGCCTCCTTACCGCCATTGCACCCGGCTCGACCGCTATTATCGTTAACACTCTCAGTGGACTGTATGCCCGTTGTGAAATAACCGTCAAGGCTCCCACCGGCTTGGATTCTGTGAGCGATGATGATCAGGTTAAGGTCACAGGCCGTTCGATCGAGGCGCCCGCCGGCAGCCGTGTGATTAATCTCTCCGGAACTGAGATCGGCGCCTCCAACCTCGCCCCCGGCACATATATCGTGATTCTCCCCTCCGCCCGCACCCTCAAGGTTGTGATCAAGTAATCGTAACTTCTTTATAATAATAGCTCGTTAACTTTTTGAATGACAAGGTATGTGGTAGGAGATTCCGCATAGCTCATAGTTATTCGGAGTTACATAATTCTGCCTGAATTATTCAAAAAGTTAACGAGCTATTATTAATATAGTTTTATCATGTTCGTGACTCATTAAGAAT
>JAIDXU010000366.1 GCA_029058455.1 Paramuribaculum sp. | reverse complement strand
TAATAAAACCGCTAACTTTACAACCCGAATTTTCTAAAATAAAATACTTAAGATATGAGTTTCTATCAGAATCTTTATGACAACCTGAAGCGTCACCTCGAAACCGAGGGATTGATCGACAGCTATTTTCCCGAATGTATCGACGTTGAGGAATACTGGCCCGCAATCGAAAAAGCCTATATGCCCGACGGATTAAAGGAGTTTGCCGAATATCCCGTAAGCTCGATAGGCTGGCCAATGTTTATCGGCATGGCCATGGCAAAGTTCTGGGATGTTGACTGGACAAAATATTCAGCCCTTACCGGCGAACAGATCTACCACTCACTGCGCGACGCAAGAGGTTATGACTCAATGGACGATTATATTCTCGAAGATATACTCGGACTGCCTGAGAAAGAGGCTTCGGAAGAAGCCGACAGAGTGAGCAAATGTGCCTCGATAGCCTATCATGACCTGATGGCTGCTCACATACAGCCCTCCACCGCGCAGGCTCTCGAAGCCTATCGCGACACAATCAAGGCTCTCTATATGATGGGAGTAGCCATGGAGCTTAAATCGCTTGGCTACAAAATGACCAAAATGGGAGAATAATCGCCTGACTCCCCTCCTTAATACTCGCTCGAGGTGTGGAACTTGATTTTCGGAAAGTCGTTCTGCGCCATCTGCAGCACATAGTTGCTGTCGGCGAGGAAAACATCGCGCCCTTCGCGATCAACCGCCATAAACTGATGTTTGCGGCGCTTGAACGCCTCAAGGGCGTCTTTGTCATCACTCTCTATCCAACAAGCCTTATAGAGCGAGATAGGCTCCCATCGGCATTGTGCTCCATATTCGTGGAGCAGACGGTATTGTATCACCTCAAACTGAAGCTGACCCACTGTGCCGATAATCTTACGGTTGTTGAACTGATTGATGAACAACTGCGCAACACCCTCGTCCATAAGCTGACGCACACCCTTTTCGAGCTGCTTCGACTTCATGGGGTCGGTGTTTTCTATATATTTAAACATCTCGGGCGAGAACGACGGCAAGCCTTTATAGTGGAGCAGTTCGCCTGATGTGAGAGTATCACCGATTTTGAAGTTGCCAACATCGGGAATACCCACAATATCACCCGGATAAGCATAGTCGACAATCGATTTTTTCTGAGCCATGAATGCTGTTGGCGACGCGAATCGAAGAGTCTTGTCGCTGCGCACATGACGATAAGGAGCGTTACGCTCAAAGGTGCCCGAGCAAACCTTCACAAAGGCGATACATGAGCGGTGGTTGGGATCCATATTGGCATGAATCTTAAACACAAAGCCGGTAAAAGCCTCCTCGTCGGCCTTGACCACACGTTCCTGAGCCTGAACATCTCCGGGATGGGGTGCAATCTCTACAAAACAGTCGAGCAATTCCTTTACGCCAAAGGTATTGAGCGCCGAGCCGAAAAATACCGGCGCCTGTTTGCCCTGCAGATAAAGTTCACGCGAAAATTCTGGATAAACACCTTCGATAAGGTCAATATCCTCACGCAGCTTGGCGGCATCTTTCTCTCCGACAGCCTCGTCAATACGGGGATCGTTGATGTCGTCGATTTCCACACGCTCGCTCACCTTCTGCTTGTCGGGAGTAAACAGGTCGAGCGAATGGGTATATATGCTGTAAACGCCCTTGAATTTGGCTCCTATATTTATAGGCCAGCTCAAAGGGCACACACTGATTTTCAGTTCCTGCTCAAGCTCATCAAGAATATCAAAGGGATCGCGACCCTCTCGGTCGAGCTTGTTGACGAAGATAATAACGGGAGTGTTGCGCATACGGCACACCTCCATGAGCCGGCGTGTCTGCTGCTCCACACCTTTGGCCACGTCGACAACGATAATAACCGAATCAACCGCCGTAAGAGTGCGGTAGGTATCTTCGGCAAAATCCTGGTGACCGGGAGTATCGAGAATATTTATCTTATAGTCGCCGTAATCAAAACCCATCACAGAAGTCGCCACCGATATGCCGCGCTGTTTTTCTATTTCCATCCAGTCGGAAGTGGCGGTTTTCTTGATCTTGTTGCTTTTAACGGCTCCTGCAATATGTATCGCGCCGCCAAAAAGCAGCAGTTTTTCTGTAAGGGTTGTTTTGCCGGCGTCAGGGTGGGAAATAATTGCAAAAGTGCGTCGGCGGGCTATTTCGTCTTTAAGCTGCACGGTAGGAAATGAAATGTAATTGTTTTAGGTGAGAAAATCAGGCTTTGATATTCATACGCTCCAGACACTTGATCAGGCTCTCCTCCCAATGGGGAATCGAGAGCGAGTAGGTGCGCTTGATGCGCTGTTTGTCAAGCACGCTGTAATGGGGACGTGTGGCCGCGGTGATGTTCTCGATGTTATAATCGTTGGTCGACACCGGCACTATCTCACACTGTGTCAGGCCGGAATTACGGGCAATAGCCTTCGCAAAGTCATACCACGAAGCCACACCTTCGTCAGTGTAGTGATAGAATCCGGGCACCCATTGCACGGCCTTAAGAATCGACACTATCGCGCCGGCAAGATCTGTGGCACTTGTGGGAGTTCCTATCTGATCGCATATCACCGACAGACGCGCACGCTCGTTGAGCAATCTGAGCATTGTCTTGACAAAATTGTTACCGTGGGGTGAGTAAAGCCATGCGGTACGTATCACGATAGCCGAAGGGCATAGCGACATCAGCACCATCTCACCCTTGCGCTTCGATGTGCCGTAGGTAGAGGTGGGATTAACCTTATCGGCCTCACCATAGGGCTTGTGAGCTGTGCCGTCAAACACATAGTCAGTTGAAATATGAAGCACTTTGGCACCCGACTCATAGGCCGCGGCCGCTATATTTCTAACCGCGTCGAAGTTAACGGCCAGACATTTGGCAGGTTCCATTTCGGCCCGGTCGACAGCTGTATATGCAGCGCAGTTGACAATATGAGTATATTCGCCGTTTGTAATATAACGACTCACCGCCGCCGCATCTGTAAGATCAAGCGTATCGACATCTGTATAGTCGGTCAATCCGGGCATTGTGCTCTCAAGTATCGCCCTTAGTTCGGTGCCGAGCTGACCATTGGCTCCGGTAACAAGTATTTTCACTGATTTAAAGTCTAAATAAAATGTTGTGATAAAGAATCTTGGCAGTGCCGCCGGTATGGTAATAACCGGTTGTCGGATTCTTCAGCACTGCAAAGTTAGTGATTTTTTTGTAATTTTGCAGTGTGACTATGCAACTGACCAACGCTACAAGAAAGATGGTTGCCGATCTCGACTCGGCACGTCATCGCCGTGACCTCGGCTTATGGAAAGCCGAAGGCACAAAATGTGTGCTCGATCTCACAGCTGGTTTCCGGCCTGAAATACTTTTTGCCACTGCCGCATGGCTTGAGCTTCATCCTCATATCAAGGCTCGGGAGATAATCACAGTCGCCGCCCGCGATATGGGCAGGTTATCGCGTCTATCCTCCCCTCCCGAAGTGATAGCTCTTTTCTCTCTTCCATGCTTCGAACCTCATATTCCTTCCGACAACGAGCTTGTCGTTGCGCTCGACACGGTGCAGGATCCCGGCAATCTCGGCACTATCATACGCACATGTGATTGGTTTGGCGTGAGACATATCGTATGTTCGCCCGACACGGTCGACGCATTTTCTCCCAAAGTTGTCATGGCCACTATGGGAGCTTTGGCAAGAGTTGAGGTTAGCTATACTCCCCTTGCCGAGTGGCTTGAAGCCGCCTCTGCGCGGGGCGTAAACATTTATGGCACATTCCTCAACGGCGACAATATCTATGACATCCGGTTTTTGGAATCGGGTTCGGTTGTAGTGATGGGCAATGAAGGGAAAGGCATTTCCTCACAGGTGGAACAAATCATAACCCGCAGAATCCACATACCATCCTATCCCATCGGCCAAACCACATCCGAATCGCTCAATGTGGCTACAGCCACGGCGATTACACTCAGTGAAATGCGCAGACGCGCCTTAACCTCCGAATAATTATTCTATGGCTTTGAAGATAAAATCGGTGTGGCACTGCACCGAATGTGGTGCCGACTCTCCGAAATGGGAAGGTAAATGCCCCTCATGCGGCGCATGGAACACAATGGTAGAGGAGCGTGTGACCGCTGCCGGCTCAAAATCACGCAACCGCAACCCGGGCGCTTCCTCAATGCGCTCTCGTCCGGTGGCCGTGAGCCGCATAGAGTCGCAGGAAGTTGAAAGAATAATTCTTCCTTCAGGTGAACTCAACAGAGTGTTGGGCGGAGGACTCGTGCCCGGCTCGATAGTGCTTGTGGGAGGAGAACCCGGTATAGGCAAATCAACGCTTGTGTTGCAGAATGTATTGTCGGTGAGAAGCCGTCGCGTGCTGTATGTGTCAGGTGAGGAAAGCGCTACCCAGATCAAGATGAGAGCCGACCGCATAGGCCGTGCCTCCGACAATGTTTTCATTGCCTGCGAAACTTCGCTTGAAACCATTTTCAACCATATATCCGAAGTCAATCCCGAGCTGCTCGTGATAGACTCCATTCAGACAATAGCCTCCGACACGCTCGAATCAACAGCCGGCTCGGTAAGTCAGGTGAGGGAATGTGCCGCTCAGTTGCAGCGTTTTGCCAAAGAGTCGGGAGTGCCGGTCATTATAATCGGCCACATAACCAAAGATGGCAGTATCGCCGGTCCAAAGGTGCTTGAACATATAGTTGATGCCGTGCTCCAGTTTGAGGGTGACAGCAACTATCTTTTCCGTCTGCTCAGGTCAATCAAAAACCGTTTTGGCTCAACATCAGAGTTGGGAATATATGAAATGTGCCGCCGCGGACTAAGGGAAGTGGCCAATCCTTCTGAAATGCTCCTCACTACCCGGGGTGAAGATCAGCAACAACTTTCGGGCATTGCCATCGGAGTGACGGTTGAAGGTATGCGCCCGCTTCTGATTGAAGTGCAGGCTCTGGTAAGTTCGGCAGCTTATGGCACCCCCCAACGATCAGTCAACGGATTCGATCAGCGGCGCATGAATATGCTTTTGGCCGTGCTTGAAAAAAGAGTGGGATTTAAACTCGCCCAGAAAGATGTGTTTCTCAACATAGCCGGAGGACTGAAAGTCAACGATCCGGCACTCGATCTCGCGGTTGTGGCCGCCATACTGTCATCAAACGTCGACATCGCCATTCCCCCCGAAACCGCTTTTGCCGCCGAAGTTGGATTGTCGGGAGAGTTGCGCCCTGTGGTAAGAATAGAGCAACGTATAGCCGAAGCTGAGAAGCTCGGCATGAGCCGCATCATCATACCTCGCGGAAACCTGAAAGGGAGCGAGGCTTCGTCGCGAAAAATTAAGGTTATCGAGGCATCGAAAGTTGAAGACGCCTTTAAAGAGCTATTTGCCTGACATTCATTGCGGACTATAGCCTGACAGCCTCATCACGTCGCGATCGTTATAAACCTCAGAGTCTAAAATCGACTGTGGAGTCTCGCCGGGATGAGAGGCAAGATAGCTTTCAACCATTCTAATGCCCATAAACCTGCCTATTCGCCCGGGTAACACCATATTGCCTAAAACCGTTGAAGGCGCAGGATCAAAAAGTTTCATTTCAACCTCGGGAGAGTCGGAAAATAACAGCTGTCGTGCGGCAAGCTCACGCCACACATCCGCTTCCGCACTCTTTGCGGTCTGCCATTCTTCGGGTGTCATGCCAAGAAGTTCCCACTCATTTTCCACGCCGGTAGCCTCTTTGATACGAAGAAGTAGCGCGCCTTCATAGAACATTCTATTGGAGACCTTGACACCCATATCATTTTTATATGGGAAACGTGAGGAAACCCATGCCTCAGCCACGTCATACACAATACGGTCGGGAGTCTTGAGGGCTTTCTGATATATAGGCAGGCCGGAATAACCCTCATAGTCAGGGCCAAGATAATGGTTGAGGGCCACCATAACAAGGCTGTCGCCCACCATCACAGTCTGCCGAAACGGCCACACCACGCCATAAACTTTATCGGGAAAGCTGTCAAGATGGTTTTTCACCACTCCGAGACTCTTCTCTACATTCGACAAATCGGTAAGACCGGTGCGCGTATCCTGACCGAATATCATGAATGCACGTGAAGATATATATTCATTCTCATCCGCAGCGCCCACTGCTTCGATCAGCGCGGCGACAGCCGGAGCGTTAGCTGAATCTGTCGTCGCAGCATAGCCGGGCATAGCCATAATACTGTCAAGACGAACAATCTCAACAGGCTCACAAACAATCTCTTGAGTTTCAGGAGAAGCTTGACTGCCATTCTTACAGGCGTTGACTAAAAGAAGAAAAAGTAGTATCGGAAGAGCTAAAATCAATTTATTCATAGGTGTAGGATATTACATTCTTACTAACGCAGCTTCTATTCCCATTGTTGCTTCATGCAAAATAAAAAATGTGGAAAAAATGTTGACGTGATTGGAATTTTGAGCCATAACACAATTATTGTGTGCCGATGTGAGACTATTTTTTGTAATTTTGTGGTTGGTTTTGATAAATCCATCATAATTTCCCCTCCCGGATGACTCTGTTTCCGCGCAATATAAAGCATTACATATTGATAATTATGGTTAGTCTGCTGCCGGCGATGCTATCGGCGGCCGAACCGGTCGCACCACCAAAGAAACAACTGTTTAAGGTGGTGATCGA
>JAIDXU010000365.1 GCA_029058455.1 Paramuribaculum sp. | reverse complement strand
ATAGGTCTCTGCGGCGTTTGCGCACGAAAGCAACGCAAAAACACTCTCTCCAAACCATAACTGAAAATAAAACCATTCAATCATTATATCATCAACTAAGAAAATGAAAGTTGACATATTGCTCGGCCTCCAATGGGGCGACGAAGGAAAAGGCAAGGTCGTAGATGTTCTGACTCCCCGCTATGATGTGATAGCAAGATTTCAGGGAGGACCCAATGCCGGCCATACTCTTGAATTTGAAGGAAAAAAATATGTGCTCCGTTCCATTCCCTCGGGAATATTTCAGAACGGAAGAACCAATATCATAGGCAACGGTGTTGTGCTCGATCCCGTGTTGTTTCGCGAGGAGGCTGAAGCTCTCGAAGCTTCGGGCATAGATCTCCGCAAACTGCTTAAGATTTCGCGCAAAGCCCACCTTATCATGCCTACCCATCGTCTGCTCGATGCCGCCGGCGAAAAGGCCAAAGGTAACTCAAAGATAGGCACTACCGGCAAGGGTATCGGTCCGACCTACACCGATAAAATTTCGCGCAACGGTCTGCGCCTCGGCGACAGCGAACTTCCCGATTTCAAGGAGCGTTTTGAGGGCGCCCGCAACCGTCACCTTTCGATGCTTGCCTCTCTCGGCCATGAAACCGATATGGAGGCTCTTGAAGCTGCCGAAAAGAAATGGCTTGATGCAATCGATTATATCAAGACCTATGATATTATCGACTCAGAGCATGAGATCAATGCCTTGCTCAAAGAGGGTAAATCGGTGTTGTGTGAAGGTGCTCAGGGCACATTGCTTGATGTTGATTTCGGTTCATATCCTTATGTTACTTCAAGTAATACTGTTTCGGCCGGTGCCTGCACAGGTCTCGGTGTCGCCCCGTCGAAAATCGGAGAGGTTTACGGCATTTTCAAAGCTTACTGCACCCGCGTAGGGTCAGGTCCTTTCCCCACCGAGCTGTTTGATGAAACAGGCAAGAAAATCCGTGATCTCGGCCATGAATACGGTGCTGTAACCGGTCGTGAGCGCCGCTGCGGTTGGATTGACCTTGTGGCTCTTCGCTATGCCATTATGATCGACGGCGTGACCCAGCTTATCATGATGAAGAGCGATGTGCTCGACTCTTTCGATGAAATCAAGGCTTGCACCGCATATAAGATCAACGGTGAAATCACCACCCGCTTCCCTTATACTCTGGAGGGTGTGGAGATCGAACCGGTCTATACCACTCTTCCAGGCTGGAAAACCGATATGACCGGCATGAAGAATGAGAGCGAGTTCCCGCGCGAATTTACCGACTATATCAAATTCCTTGAAGAGGAGCTTGAAACACCTATTACCATCGTGTCGATAGGTCCCGACCGTGAGCAAACCATAGTGCGTGGAAAATAAGAATACTTTATATCTAAATATCAATCGAAAAACTGATCAAAATTCATTGTTATGGCAACTGTGAAACCTTTTAAGGGGGTAAGACCTCCCAAAGAGTTAATCACTGAAGTGGCTTCACGCCCTTATGATGTGCTCAATTCCGACGAGGCGCGCAAGGAAGCCGACGGAAATCCCAAGTCACTCTATCACATTATCAAGCCTGAAATTGACTTCACTCCTGATGTTGACGAACACGATCCACGCGTGTATGACAAAGCCGTTGAGAATTTTAAGGCTTTTCAGGAAAAAGGATGGCTTGTGCAGGATTCCGAGGAGCATTATTATATCTATGCTCAGACAATGGATGGTCGCACCCAGTATGGCATCGTTCTTGCCGCTTATGTCGACGATTATCTCTCAGGCAAAATCAAGAAACATGAGCTTACCCGTCGCGACAAAGAAGAAGACCGCATGAAGCATGTGAGAATCAACAATGCCAATGTCGAGCCCGTATTCTTTGCTTTCCCCGACAATGCCGAGCTTCAGGAAATAATCGACACCGTAACCAAAGGTGAACCTGAATATGATTTCGTGGCTCCCGACGGATTCGGTCACCATTTCTGGGTTGTTAAAGACAAGGCCCTCAACGACCGCATCACCGAGGCTTTCGATAAGATTCCCTCACTTTATATAGCTGACGGCCACCATCGCACTGCCGCCGCAGCGCTTGTGGGAGCTGAAAAGGCTAAGGCCAATGCCGAGCATCGCGGTGATGAGGAGTATAACTATTTCCTCGCTGTGGCTTTCCCCGCTTCTCATCTCAAAATCATCGACTATAACCGCGTTGTGAAAGATCTCAACGGCCTTACTCCCGACCAGTTCCTCAAAGCACTCGAAAAAGACTTTGTGGTCGAGGCCAAGGGTAAGGAGATCTATCAGCCCGCCCAACTTCATAACTTCTCCCTCTATCTCGGCGGTGAATGGTATTCACTCACACCCCGTGAGGGCCGTTATAACGACAACGATCCTATCGGTGTGCTCGACGTTACTATCTCTTCCGATCTTATTCTCCGTGACATTCTCGGCATTACCGACCTCCGTTCGGATAAGAGAATCGATTTTGTAGGCGGTATCCGGGGCCTCGGCGAACTTAAACGTCGCGTTGATTCAGGCGAGATGGCGATGGCTCTTGCTCTCTATCCCGTGTCGATGAATCAGCTTATCGACATTGCCGATACAGGTAATATCATGCCTCCCAAAACCACATGGTTTGAGCCTAAACTCCGCTCCGGCCTTGTTATCCACAAACTTGATGATTGATATTGATCGTCACTGATATTTCGGGCTTCCTCAGCTTTCCTGTCGTAAGTGAGGAAGCCTGTTTTTATTATTCTGCAATCAGATGACAACCCACACCACAATAATTACCGATGTTTTTGCCGTCGCTCCGTCGCGCTATGTAAGGACAGTGGCATTGGCTCATGCAGGTTCCCCGCTTGCTATCGCTCTCTATGCCGGTGTGGGGCTGACTCTGTTTATCCTGCCGGTGATCTTAGGCATAAAGGGATTGCTGCTTTGGTTTGTGTTGGTCATGCTGTTGTTGCCTATGGTACTTGCTCTGGCATGGTTTCACACTGCACTCTCGCCGGGCGCTGCACTCCAGACCCTCCCTCACAGGATTGAGATTGCCGGCAATCAAACCACTGTGTCGCTTGTTTTCGAACCTAAGGATGAAAATTCGCTTCCGCGGCCTGCTGTAACGGCTCGTCGTGAGGATATTGAATGTGTCAGGATTATTGGTGGCGATATGCTGATGAAACTCCGTAACAGTGAAGTGAATTATATTCTTCTGCCACCCCAAGAAGCCTCAAAACTGAAAAATCTTTTCACCGACCTCCTCCCTCCCGACAGCTTCGAAGCCTAAATATGATAGTCTGTTTCTCCCCAACTTACTCCCATGATGTGAATAGGTGGAAAAAAAGAGGAGTGATTTGGTTATGTGGCGCAAAGCGAGTAACTTTGCATTTAATCCCGTAATGTGGATTTTTAATTCAGCAATTCAAATTTCCTCATAATGAAATTCTTTATATTGTCATTGGCTTTCATGATGATTTGCAGCGTGATGAGTGCTGACGTCACTGATTTGCCTACAAAGGTGATAGATGGTGCGATATATCACTATTATGAAGTTCAACCTAAGGAAACAGTCTACTCGTTATGCCGCAGATTCGGAATATCAAAAGAAGACTTATATCGCGATAATCCCGAAGTAGCACGCGACGGACTAAAGGCCGGCGCGACTCTGGTTTTTAAAGCCTCATCCAAACCTGTAAGGGTAGTGACACTCCATGTTGTAAAAAAAGGCGATA
>JAIDXU010000364.1 GCA_029058455.1 Paramuribaculum sp. | reverse complement strand
GATTACATCTATGGAGAAGATGAGTCAGGAAGAGAGTATCGCCAATCATTACTTTGGTATCCTGCTTTGAAGAACGCTGCTGATAAGGAGCGTTTAAATTTTCGGTTTGGATTCAGAGGTATTCATTGGAGAGATTTAGATGTTGATATGAGCTTTGAAAGTTTCACTGATGCTGATGCAGAGCCTACTGCATTGCAAAGATTCTTCCTTTCTCATAAAGAAATCAAGATTTCAGAGTTTGCGAGATTGATTGGTATAGATGCTACGCTTTTGCGTAATTATATCAATGGGTTCAAGAAACCATCTAAAGCAAGAGAGACAGTAATATTAAACGGTATTCATGCTCTCGCCACTCAGTATGCAGAAGTGAAATTCTAATAGGACTATATTATACAAGTGAGTGTTATTAGCTTGAAAAGTGAGTGCGCAATAGATGTTTTTTGGCATTTCATTGCAAAGTAACATCTGAGTCTTAGGGTTTCATTGGCCTGTGATGTAGGGGCTAATTTTGATGATTCCTTTGGATTTTATCTAAAAACAGCCGGTTATTCCTTTGGATTTTGTCTGAAATCTGGCGATTATTCCTTTGGATTTTGTCTAAATCTGAGCTTTTATTCCTTTGGATTTTCTCAAATTATTGATTATCTTTGCACTACAAAACACTCGTTTATTATGGAATATCTTGCAAGACACATAGATGCCGAGCTCCTAAAATGGAAGAAATCTCTTCGTCGTAAGCCACTTCTTGTGCGTGGTGCAAGACAGGTTGGTAAATCCTGGGCCATAAGGCACTTAGGACAGAGTTTTAAGTATTATCTTGAAATCAATCTTGAGGAGGAAAAGGATCTGTGCAGACTCTTTGATGAAATCTCTGATGTAAAAGAACTCAGCCAACGACTCGGAGCAGTGCATAATGTGCCCGTGATTCCGGGAGAGACTCTTCTATTTATTGACGAGATACAGATATGTCCGTCGGCATTGAAAAGCCTGTGGTTTTTCAAAGAGAATTATCAGGATCTGCATGTTGTGGCAGCGGGATCTCTTCTTGAATTTGCATTAAATGAAATGCCATCCTATGGGGTTGGTCGTGTAAGATCAGTTTTCATGTATCCGATGTCGTTTAAGGAGTTCTTGATGGCACAAGGTAAAGATATGTGGATAGATGAAATTACAAAAGCCGATTGGTCTCATCCAATAGAAGAAAGATTACATTCACGTCTTGTATCGGAGTTTAGGTCTTTTTTGCTGGTAGGAGGTATGCCCGCCAGTGTTTCTGCCTGGGTTGAGACACAGGATTATTCTGCTTGTCAGGATGAGCAGAATGATATTCAGCAGAGCTATTATGATGATTTTGCCAAGTATGCGAGAAAGGTTGATCCGCAGTTACTACGCAACACATTGGCGGCTGTAGTACGACAGTCGGGTCAGAAGTTTGTTTACAGTAGAGTTGACGGCGGATATAAGGCCGAAGATGTCAAAGAGGCACTAAGACTTCTACGCGACGCCGGGATAATTATTCCGGTTCAGATGTCTGCTTGCAACGGTTTACCTTTAGGAGCACAGGTAAATCCCAAATTTACAAGATATGATTATCTTGATACGGGTTTACTGCTTCGGGTTTTGGCGATGAACTATGATGATGATAAAGAGTTGACAAGGTTAATCCTGGCCGGTGAAACTCCTGACCTCGTAAATAAAGGCATTGTGACTGAACTAACAGTCGGACTTGAACTTATGAAATCCTCCAATCCACAGAGCAAATATGATCTCTTTTATTGGGAGAATCTGGATAGAAATGCAACGTCGGAAGTAGAGTATGTCATAGCCAAGAATGCACGATGTCTACCTATTGAGGTCAAGGCCGGAACATCAGGAAAGATGAAGAGCCTACGGTTTTTTATGCATAAGAAAGGTCTTGCAATCGGTGTACACAGCTCGTTAGAAAATTTCGGTATCCTTAGAGTGTCAGATACTGATGAGGCCGGACAACAAGCCATGCGAACTATCGGTATACTTCCCCTTTATGGTGTCTGGAGACTACCGGAGCTATCACTTCCTGAGTAGAGGTGTCGGGGTTAGTCGGCGAGGATGGTGCGGAGCCAGGGGAGGATGTGCTCGGCTTTGAAGTAGTGGTGAGGCGGGTCTACGTTGGCGAGTTTGAAGAATGTTGCGCGGTCGATGCCTTTAGGCATTTCATCAAGATATGTGCGGCTCGAATCTTCAACAAACATAGCATAGTGATGAGGTGAGAATGCATCCGGCGCACCGGCGGTTGCGAAAGCGTCGGCCACCATGTTGAAATCTCTGTCCATGCCTCCCTCGGTGCATATCACAGGGCGGGGAGCAAGGGCGGCCACAATGTCGGGAAAGTCGAACATGGTGAGAAATCCGGGAATGAGATGTGAAATGTCGTTGGGCCAGGGGCGGTAGCCGTGCGCATTGGGAAGTGTCATTACCAAGGCTCTTTCTCGGGTAGTGCAGAGAAAGTCATTATACACAAATGCGAATATATCAGGATCGGTGACTCCAATTGCCATCAGAGGTTCCGTGCCGAGCGAAAATCCGCTGACCACTATCCTGTCGCTGCGCATTTCGGGTTGTGTTTTCATCCAGTTAAGGATATAATGATCAACAAAGGCTGTATATCCGAGATAGCTCCAGTCGAGTTCAAGCAAAGCTCTCGAGAGGGTGACATAGTCGGCTCCCGATCCGGCGAGACGCTCAATGTCGCTTGGCTCACCACAGCCGGGATTATCTACAACCACGGCCACATAGCCCTCTTTCACATAATAATATCCCATTGCGTTTTTAGTGGGATTGACGGTAGAGTTGTCGAGGTCAACGGCTGTTTCTCCGGCAAGAAGTTCTTTTGTCTGGCCGAAGCCGGGAATACAGAGCAGTGCCGGCGCTTTATGCTCGGCATTTACTCCGTCGGGAATCATGACGAGATAGGGCACTACGGCGCCTTCGAGAGGATATGCTTCCCATTTTTCAACGCGATAGCCGTCGCGCTCCACAGTCTTGACCTTTACCGGCGGCTCACTGATATTGGCCTCGGGATAGTTCATGAGTTGGCGCATAGCAGTAGCCATGTTGTCTTTCCATGCGGCAAATTCCTGAGGATTCATGCCGCTTTTATAGTGGAGACGCGGAGGATTGGCAACCATAAGGTTGTGAGCGATGGCTCTCGATGATACATATTTACCGTCGCTACGGTCGGTGGTGAAGGTGGAATGACTCTGAGGATCGAAATCGGAGGTCTGTTGGGCCGATGATCCGATTACAGCGGTTGCGATAGCGGCGAGGCATAGCCCCCTCATGGAAATTTTCATACCGGTAATGACTTAAGGTTTATTTTACCGCAAAGATAATTATTTAATTTTTAAGAGCAAAGCATTGTATAAAAAAGCGGAGCCACCCCGACAGGCGAGGAAGCTCCGTTTTTTAGATATTCAAGTGTCAGAAATATCAGCGAACAATGATTTTGCTGATCTGATTACCCTGACGGCGCACATAGATACCGGCGGGAAGATTGTCGCCGTTAACGCGCACACCATTAAGATTGAAGTATTCAACGGGGGCATTGTCGGCAGCAACAGCCGATATACCTGCACCGGTGGTCTTGCCTTTGAATGTGCAGGTGATAGGCATATCCATCCACATAACTTCGATAATCATGTCAGCCTCTTTGGTGTCGGCGTTGGTTGTGCCGTTGAGTTTCACCGAGTCGGCGATGATTGCACCGCCCATGACGGGGAAGTCGGTTACCGAGCATGTATAGGTGGTTACAGCACCATTAACAGAGGTCGAAACGTTGTCGAGCTTGATGTCGCCGAGAGTGCCGAGATCACCGAGCGAGAGGTTGGGGAGCAGGAACGAAACTGTGTTGTTGCCGGTGGGAGTGATGGTGACAGTGGCATCTTCACCTCCGTCGGCTGTGATGGGTGAACCGGCGAGTTCAACAACCAGTTTACCGGTATATTGTATTCCTTCAGCCTGCTGACCGCCGGTAGCTGTGAGAGTATATGTGTGGGTTGATTCACCGTCATTGTCAGCACCGTCGGGATTGTTAACGGTAATAGTGATGGTATTGCCGTCCTGAGTCATTGAAACTTTAGAGCTTTTGCCTTTGGCTACGACATTGATAGCGCTGAGTTCGGGAAGTTCGGTCACGCTATAGGCATATACCGAGGGATCGAATCCAGCAAGGGGAGTACCGTTGATTGTAAGCGACTCGAGGGTGCTGTAATAAACGGTCTTGAGATTGGCGATTGTGATGGCGTTGCCCTGTTTGATGGTCGAGGCATCGGCAAAATAATCGTTGGCGGCGAAGATGATGTTGATCATCTCGGGAATCTCGTCGTTGAGATATGTGAGCTCGATTTCAGCTTCGATAAATTCGCTTGTGGCGGTCGAAATGTTTTCTATCGCTTTAGCAATAAGGGCTGCGCCCTCACTTCTGGTTACGTCGCCACCTTTGGCGGTTTCCATGCCGAGGATATTGCGGTCACGGTTCACCAT
>JAIDXU010000363.1 GCA_029058455.1 Paramuribaculum sp. | reverse complement strand
GCACCGAAACCATCGTATATACAACCCCCGAAGGCGACCCCGAAAAGTTTGTATTCGGTGTGGCCGGACTGATTGTGCCCCTCGAAAAGGCTGTTGAAGGCCTTGAGGCTGGCGGCACCTTTGACGTTAAGGTCAAAGCCGATGACGCCTACGGGCCTGTAGATCCCGAAAAATTTGTCACACTCCCCAAAGACGTGTTTGAGGTTGACGGCAAATTTGACGCCGAAGTCATCACCCCCGGAGCCGTGCTTCCTATGATGACCTCCGACGGATTTCGTGTGTCAGGTCTCGTGACCGAAGTTACCGACACCGAAGTCAAGATGGACTTCAACAATCCTCTTGCAGGCAAGGATGTGCGTTTCAAAGGTCACATCATCACCGTGCGCGACGCTACCGCCGAGGAGCTTCAGCCCGCCCACGAGTGCGGTTGCGGCTGCGGCCACGACCATTGTAACGACGGCTGCGGTCACGACTCATGTGGCTGCGGCGACGGCTGCTGCCATTGATCAATTCTGCATTAGATAAAATCCGGCCCGGATGGAGACACCGATTATCTCCTCCGGGTCGGATTAATTTTTTCTGTAATCAGAGTGATGATATGAGCCAGACGGTATAGGCTATGTAGATCACAAGCATTACAGCGCCCTCAAAACGGTTGATTACGCTCTTGCCGATATAGCGGCCCGAGAAGAAAAACAGCAGACTCGCAACGGTAAACACTATCATATCGACAAGGCCTATCGTGCCAAACTGCAACGGCCTGATCACCGCGCCGGTACCGGCTATGAAAAACACATTGAAGATGTTTGAGCCGATCACATTACCGATCGCCATGCCTCCCAAACCTTTGAGAGCGGCAGCTATCGAGGTGGCAAGCTCGGGCAACGATGTGCCGATGGCCACGATTGTAAGACCGATCATACCCTCGCTCACACCGAGTGAACGCGCTATGCCTGAGGCGCCGTCAACAAACAGCTGGCCGCCGAAAATCAGACCTGCGAGACCGCCCACAATAAACAGCACCGACTTGACAACCGAGTTCTTTTTTTCCTCTGGTTTGGAATCAGGCTGAGACGCATTATCGGTTTTTTCCACGCCGTTATGCGCGCGCACGATTGTCAGGCGCATGAATATCAGGAAAAAGAGCAGAAAGAGTATGCCGTCGACCCTTGTGATTTCAGGCATGGAATTACAGGTGCCGAGCTGCGGCCCAAGACTCACGGCAAGCAGTGCAAGCGACGAGAGCACCACAAGCGGAAGATCAACATTATTGACAGTGCGCTCCACCTTCATAGGTCGTATAAGTGCCGTTATGCCTATAATAACCAAGATATTGAAGATATTTGAGCCCACGATATTACCCACGGCCAGCGAGGTAGCTCCGTTGACAGCCGACATGATGGTGACAACAAGTTCGGGGGTAGAGGTACCGAGAGCCACTACCGTAAGACCTATCACGAGATCGCTGACACCAAGACGCTTGGCTATGGCCGACGAACCGTCGGTAAGATAATTGGCGCCGGCGAGTATCAGAACCAGTCCGGCTACAAGATAAACAATAAGCAGAAACATATCGACAGTGTTTTTATTTAATAAGTCTGATTGTCAGTTGTTGATTTTAAGCGACATGGCATTGAGTTTGCGATAAAGGTCGAGGGCATAGACGTCGGTCATGCCTGAAATGTGATCGACCACCGCCTGAATCTTGCCATAGAGGGTTGGAGCGTCGGTTTGATACTGCTGCGGAACCTTTGCGAGCAACAGACGCGAATAGTTGAGCGACGGATTGATAACCGCCTGAATAAGCCTCTCGATGAGGAAGGAGATTATGCGTGTGCCGGCAAGTTCGATATCCACGACATCGGGCGCACGATAAATTTTATTCCATGACAGCTCGTTGCAGCCCGAATATGCATCACTCACCCGTTGAGGAAGATGCTGAATCAGAGTGCCTGTAAATTCACCGGCGAGAATCTCATCTTCATGCTCTATGAATGTGGCGGCACATGCCTCAACCAGCACACCTATCACACATGAGCGAAGATAGACGATCTTTTCATTAGGATCATCAACGAGCTTCATCAGTCGCTCGATACTTTCGCGGCGCTCGGGTTCGAAATATGCGAGCATAAGGTCTATGACCTGATGAGTTGGAAGAATCCCGAGCTTATGGGCATCTTCTATATCCATCACCTCATAGCAAATATCATCGGCCGCCTCCACGAGATATACAAGGGGATAGCGGGCATAGCGCAACGGCTCTCCGGGAGCCGACAGCCGCTTGATTTTCAATTCTTCGGCCACACGCACATAGCTTTCGGCCTCGGAGGTAAAGAAGCCGAATTTGTTTTTGTCACCCGCCAAGAGCGACGAGTAGGGATATTTCACCACCGACGCCAGCGTGGGATAGGTCATGGCAAATCCTCCGGGACGACGGCCCCTGAAAGGATGGGTGAGCAGACGGAAAGCGTTGGCATTACCGTCGAAATGTGTCAGGTCGGCCCATTGGCCGGGAGTAAGACCGTTGGAGAGAGATTTTCCGGCACCCTCGCTAAAGAATGTTGAGATCGCCATTTCGCCCGAATGACCGAAAGGGGGATTTCCGAGATCATGAGCAAGACATGCCGCCGATACTATCTCGGGCAACGCGTCAAACTTGCTGATCCACGGCTCAGAGCCATAGCGGGCGCGGAGAGCGATAGCCACTTCCGAAGCCATCGAGCGCCCCACGCTCGAAACCTCGAGCGAGTGAGTGAGACGATTGTGCACGAAAATGCTTCCCGGCAATGGAAACACCTGGGTTTTGTTTTGCAGACGGCGAAAAGGGGATGAAAAGACAAGTCGGTCGTAATCGCGCTGAAAGTCAGAGCGCACCGAGCTGGTGTTTCGTTCGGAATCATAGAGATTCTCAAGGCCGAAGCGGAGATCGGTGATGAGATATTGCCAGTGCATCATAAGTGTTAATCTTATTCGTAAGCGGATACCGGTATAATAATATAATAGGTGAGGAATAAAAACAAGACCCCGCCGCTAATTATAAACAATATGGCGGCGGGGTTTTGTTTTCAGAGATCGACCTCAGCAGACATCAGCCTGCCTGGCCGGGAATAGGCTTATCAGTCGATTTTGCCAACTTCAGGGTCAACGCCCCACTGCTGCTGAGCCAGACGACGATAGTTGTTGTAACGCCACTGAGCGTTTGACTTGGCGGCAGCGAAGAGTTCGGCAGCTTCTGCGGGATACTGCTTGAGCAGTGAAGCATAGCGCACCTCACCTTTGAGGAAGTCCTCGAATTTATCCCAATCGGGAGCCTTGCTGTCGAGCGAGAAGGGATTTTTTCCTTCGGCTTCGATAGCGGGATTGTAGCGCCAGAGGTGCCAGTAGCCGCAAGCAACTGCATTGGCTTCCTCCTGCTGTGAGTGACCCATGCCGGCCTTGATACCGTGGTTGATACAGGGAGCGTAGGCAATCACGAGTGAAGGACCGTCATAAGCCTCAGCCTCGCGGATAGCCTTGAGGGTCTGAGCCTGGTCAGCGCCCATGGCAACCTGAGCTACATAAACATAGCCGTAGGTTGAAGCGATGAGACCGAGGTCTTTCTTGCGGATACGTTTGCCGGAAGCGGCAAATTTGGCGATAGCGCCGAGCGGAGTAGCCTTAGAAGCCTGACCGCCGGTATTTGAGTAAACCTCTGTGTCGACAACGAGGATATTGATATTCTTGCCTGAAGCGAGAACGTGGTCAAGACCGCCGAAACCTATGTCATAAGCGGCGCCGTCACCGGCGATGATCCACTGTGAACGCTTGGCGATGTAGTGCTTGTGCTCAACAAGACCCTTGCAGATATCACAGTTGCAAGCCTCGCAGAGAGGAACGAGCTCGTCGGCGATAGCACGGGTGCGGGCAGCGTCGTTCTCATTGTCGAGCCACTCCTGAGCGAGCTGACGCACGCGCTCGGGGCAGTCGGGGCAGGTGGTGGCCTGCTTCATGAGATCTTCAATGCGCTGATGGAGCTTCTCGTTGGCGATATACATGCCGAGGCCGAATTCAGCGAAGTCCTCGAAGAGTGAGTTGCCCCAAGCGGGACCATGACCCTGCTTGTTGACGGTGTAGGGTGTCGAGGGAACAGAGCCTGAGTAGATTGATGAGCAACCGGTGGCGTTGGCAACCATTTCGTGATCACCATAGAGCTGTGAGATGAGTTTCACATAAGGAGTCTCACCGCAACCAGAGCAAGCGCCCGAGAATTCAAAGTAGGGCTTGGCGAACTGGCTGTTCTTAACATTGCTCTTGATGTCGACGAGGTTCTGTTTCGACTCAACATGCTCAACGCAGTAATCCCATGCGGCCTGCTCGTCGAGCTGGCTTTCGAGAGGCTTCATAACGAGAGCTTTCACGCCCTTCTTACCGGGACATACATCGGCACAGTTGCCGCAACCGAGACAGTCGAGAGGATCGACAGCCTGAATGAAGCGTAGACCTTCGAAGCCTTTGCCGATAGCGGCGATGGTGTGATCCTCGCCGAAGGGAGCGGCTGCCATTTCGGCCTGATCGAGAAGGAAAGGACGGATGGTGGCGTGAGGGCAGACGTATGCACACTTGTTACACTGTATGCAGTTTTCCTCAACCCATTCGGGAACGAATGAAGCCACACCGCGGCGCTCGTAGCGGGCGGTTGACTGCTGCCATGTGCCGTCGGCGATGGGAGCGAAGTCGCTGACTTTGAGAAGGTCGCCATCCTGAGCGTTGATGGGGCGGCAGATGTCGGTAACAAATGCGGGCTCGTTGCGCTTTTCGGGAGCATCGGGACCAAGCTTGCTCCATTCGGGATCGATAGTGAGCTGCTTGTATTCGTCACCGCGGTCAACGGCCATATTGTTCTTGTCAACGATATCCTGACCCTTCTTGCCATAGCTCTTGACGATAAATTTCTTCATCTGCTCAACAGCGAGCTCAACGGGGATAACCTCGGTGATGCGGAAGAAGGCGCTCTGGAGAATGGTGTTGGTGCGGTTGCCGAGACCGATTTCCTGAGCGATCTTGGTAGCGTTGATATAATAAACGGTGATGTTGTGGTCGGCAAAATATTTCTTCACCTTGTTGGGAAGATTCTTGGCGAGTTCCTCGCCTTCCCAGATGGTGTTGAGAAGGAATGTGCCGCCGTCACGAAGGCCGCGGGTCACGTCATAAAGGTGGGTGTAAGCCTGAACGTGACAAGCCACGAAGTTAGGAGTGGTGACGGGATAGGTTGAGCGGATAGGCTCGTCGCCGAAGCGGAGGTGAGAGCAGGTGAAACCGCCCGACTTCTTTGAGTCGTAGGCGAAATAAGCCTGACAATATTTATTGGTGTTGTCGCCGATAATCTTGATCGAGTTCTTGTTGGCACCTACAGTACCGTCAGCACCGAGGCCGTAGAACTTGGCTTCGTAGATTGAGCCGCCGAGCACGAGGGGTTCAACCGGGGGAAGAGATGTGAAGGTCACATCGTCGATGATACCCAGTGTGAAGTGATCCTTGGGCTGGGGAAGGGCGAGGTTGTCGAACACCGAGATGATGAGAGCGGGAGTGGTGTCTTTTGAAGCGAGACCGAAGCGACCGCCCACGATGAGGGGAGCGTTGGGGTTGTTGGCGTAGGCCTGGCAAACGTCGAGATAGAGGGGTTCGCCGGGAGCGCCGGGCTCTTTGGTGCGGTCGAGCACTGCGATGCGCTTAACGGTTTCGGGAATAGCCTTGAGAAGGTGTTTGGTTGAGAAGGGACGGAACAGATGAACTGACACGAGACCTACCTTTTCACCCTTAGCCATGAGGTGGTCGATGGCTTCCTGAGCGGCCTGTGTGCCTGAACCCATTGCGATAACCACGCGATCGGCTTCGGGATGGCCGTAGTAGTTGAAGAGGTGATATTCACGGCCTGTGATCTTGGTGATTTCAGCCATGTATTCTTCCACGATTTCGGGCACTGCCTCATAGTAAGGATTGCAGGCCTCACGATGCTGGAAGAAGATATCTGAGTTTTCAGCCATACCGCGAGCCACGGGTGCGTCGGGGTTGAGAGCGCGCTCACGGAATTCGGCGAGAGCCTCACGGTCGAGCAGCGGAGCGAGATCTTCCTGCTCGATCATCTCTACTTTCTGAATTTCGTGTGAGGTGCGGAAACCGTCAAAGAAGTTTACGAAAGGCACACGGCTCTTGATGGTGGCGAGATGAGCCACACCCGAGAGGTCCATAACCTCCTGAACAGAGCCTTCGCAGAGCATTGCGCAACCGGTCTGGCGGGTAGCCATAACGTCGAGGTGGTCACCGAAAATGCTCAGTGCATGTGAAGCGATTGTACGGGCCGAAACATGGAATACGCAGGGGAGAAGCTCACCGGCGATCTTATACATGTTGGGGATCATCAGAAGAAGACCCTGTGAGGCGGTGTAGGTGGTAGTGAGGGCACCGGCCTGCAGTGAACCGTGAACAGCACCTGCGGCGCCGCCCTCAGACTGCATCTCCTGAACGAGAACTGTCTCGCCGAAGATGTTTTTGCGACCTGTTGCCGACCATTCGTCTACATACTCGGCCATTGTTGACGAGGGGGTGATGGGGTAGATGGCTGCTACCTCGGTAAACATATACGAGATATGAGCAGCGGCCTGGTTACCATCACAAGTCAAAAATTTCTTTTCCTTACTCATTTGTTTGGATTAAGATTTTGAATGTAGTTGTCTGTTGGATTAATGACTGCGAAGTTAATAATTTTCCTCGACTGCAACAACAAGAGTCGTAAAAAAATCGTTTTCTCACCTTAATATTATGTTTTTATGTGTGAGAGACTTGATTTCGCTTCCCAAATGTATTAATTTTGCAGCAATTTTCCCCAATCATACCCTTTTGAGCAATATCCTATGGCTAAAGCCAAAATAAAAAAATTGCCGCTGATAAGTTCGCAGATCACCGCCTCTGTGAGCGTGGCGCTTGTGTTGCTGCTGCTCGGCATGGTGGCCATGCTCGGGCTTGCCGCCCGCAATATAACCCGTCAGGTAAAGGAAGACGTGGGTTTTACGGTGGTGCTCAGCGAGGGTGTTTCTCCCGAGCAGATCGAGCGACTCGCCTCTGATTTAGACGGAATGGAGGCCGTGAGAGAGGCTCGGTTTGTAAGCGCCGACACTGTGCTGGCACGTTGGCAGGAAATGCAGGGACCCGATGCCGAAAACGTTATGGACCTTCTCGGCGTGAATCCTTTTACAGCCGAATTTGACGTGAGCGTCACCGAGGCTTACGCATCGACCGACTCTATTCTGCGTCTCACCGAAGGGATGCTCGACAATCCCGCCGTGGTAGAGATAAGCATGAGCAACGAAATGATCGATTCGCTCAACTCCACTGTCAAATCGCTGTCGCTGGTAATGGTGATTGTGGCTCTGGCTCTGCTCGTCATCTCGTTTATACTCATCAACAACACCGTGCGTCTCACCATCTACGCCCGCCGTTTCCTCATTCACACCATGAAGCTCGTAGGAGCAACCGACCGCTATATTCGCCGGCCGCTGGTGGTATCGAGTCTGTTGAGCGGTCTTGCGGCTTCGATATTCGCGGTGATACTCCTCGCGCTGCTCATCTATTATGCGGGACGCCTTGACCCGATAATTACCGAGGCTGTCGACCCCCTGCAAACCATGATAGTGTTTGGCGGCATGATTGTAGCCGGCCTGACAATATGCGCAGTTTCAGCCGCTATGTCGGCTCATAAATACATTCGCATGAACCGCGATGAAATTTACAGTTACTGATTCCCGATTTCAAAATCTGTTTTAACCAATATGGCAACGAAACCCTACAC
>JAIDXU010000362.1 GCA_029058455.1 Paramuribaculum sp. | reverse complement strand
TATTCCGTAAATCAGAGAATGATGCAACTTGAGGACAAGATAGACCGGCGGTTCTCGGAATATGATCAGCATTTCCGAGAACTGGATGGGAAAGTAGATTTCTTTGTGCGCTCATCTCTCCAACCTAAGGAGGGGGTGTTCTTCAACGGGCAGATATTCGATGCCTACGCTTTGATTGCCGACTTAATCCGTCAGGCAAAGACGCGGATTGTGGTGATTGACAATTATATTGATGATTCGGTATTGGTTCAGCTTTCCAAACGCCAGCCGGGGGTGACGGTTGATATTTATGATGGTCAGATCACTCGGCAGCTACGTCAGGATGTGGAGAAGCACAATGAGCAGTATCCGGGAGTGACATTGCACAGATACACTAAGGCACACGACCGTTTTCTGGTCATAGATGATGAGGTCTATCACGTCGGGGCGTCATTGAAAGATCTGGGCAAGAAACTGTTTGCATTCTCCAAGATGGAGGTCATGACGGGCTCAGAGCTGTTAGCCCGACTTTGATAGGGCAAATTTTGTGTCAGCCTTCGTGCAATCAGACTGCCGGGCTTTATTCTTATCTGGCAGGCGCAAGGAGGCCTGCATGGAACGATGCGCCCACCGGCAATCCGATGAGCGCGGAGTTGATCATTCCCAGCCTATGGTGTGTTTGGTCTCGTCGTCATTTGGCGTTTTTTCAAAATATTCTTCTACAATAGAGTTTGATGGGCCGGTGCTGATGTTGTATGAGTAGTGCGTTGTGTAGTTATTACCAACCGTAGCCTTTTTGACCAGACATTTTGACAATACGCCAAAATGGTTCTGATAGCTTAAGGGCGTATAGTAAGCACGGAGAACCGGATATTGGACAATGGGTGCATATTCAGTTTCGACGTCGTCATAATATGTATATTCATAGACTGTTAACGGCGAAGCCGGGTTTGTGTACTCTTTATATCCAATGAGGTTTTCGTCGTTCCATTCAAAATCGATATTCCATTTGAGCGGATAAGGGTCTTGGCCGTTATCAATGATGCGCTTTTCTTCTATTTGTATGTCATTCAGTTGTTTGAGGCTGTTGTAGCTGAAATTCACCGAATACCTCTTTTTCATAAGCAAGCTGTTGTCTTTGACTCGATAAAGTCTGGCCTCCCCCTCGGCAGATTTTGCTATGCCATCAATATCGAGTGACATGACTTCGTCAAATATCCATCTTTGGTCACCGTGCAATTCTTCGGCGTCTATCTGTATCGTGCTCTCGTCGGCGCTATAGATGTAAGATGCGGCGGCGATTGTTTGCGAGGCGGGGTTCTCCACATGTCGCCATTTTTTAATTTTGCCGTCAGGGTCGTAATCAAATAATTGGGTATATTTGGCTGAATAGATAAATGATATTCTGTGCCGGCTTGACGGAGAGCCCGGATCGTCATTCTTTTGGCATGATGTGATTGTCATGCTCAATATAAGGAACAGGATGCTTGAATATTTCATTTTGATATCATTACTCAATGCAATATTAACGCGTGAATGCTCTGATTTATTGTCCTTTCTGCAGCACGCGTATTGAGTCGAATGAGTGCGCCAATGCGCTGAATCATGTCTTTCAACATGCTCCGGGCGGCTTGTCTAAGCAAAGATCGCGGCATCATGTGCCGTGTCGTTACACCTTGATATAATCTTTTTTATGCCTTCATCAAGTCGCGGCTTCACTCATAACTTAACTGAATGATCAACGATGCTATCAGCGCGGGCTTTTCGTGATATATCATTTGTCCGCTTGCCGATCGTCAATCATGAGCGGTCGAGACATATCAGCGTTTGTCGGTCGGATATGAAGGCGACGGTGTCGATTTGAGGCGGTCGCTGCCAAAATGTATTTTTGTCATCTCAAAGGCTGACAGCTTTTGAGCCGACTGCAGTTGTGGCTTAGGTATGTGTCGTGGCATGGAGACTGAGATTTTTTATAAACGTTATGATCATGTTGAGGAACAGGACTGTGGCGATATATGCGGCCAGAAGCACGGCGTCGTCAAGCCGAATCGTGTGCAGTTGCCTGATGAAGCCGCCGGCCGTGTATGCCCCGAATAGCAGCCAGAGTGTCGACTGCACGCCCACGCAGAGCGTGCACCAATGGTGCGCCCTGAATTTCTGATACCAGATGCTCCAGACGGTGTAGGGCAGGCAGCAGATGTTGAACAATGCCAATGCTCCCCACATGTGCGGAAAGATCAGGAGTGTCAGCAGCGAAATGCCGAAGTATGAAAACCCGACGACGCTCCATGAGAAGACGCCGAAGAGCTTTGATACTTTCATCGACAAAATCGAGTCGCAACCGCCTTTCTGCAGCACGTTGCAGACTCTGTCGCCCGTCGATGTGTGTACGCCAAGGGTCTTTTGAACAAGCAGATAGGAGAAGAACAAGCCAACGAGGTTGAATGCGACTGCCGCGCTTGCCCATATCGAGTGGCAGATGCCGCGGGTGACATAGAAATATGTCAGCACGGCCAGGGCGCAGACAACGAGTGCGAGCGAGCTCGAACGGTTGATCGTCTCGGTTATGAAATGGCTGCCATATTCAGGCTCGCGTGACTTGTGGTCAGGATAGGCCATGAGTACAAGGCCGTTCCATTGACCCTTGAATTGATCGGCCGGCAGAGTCTTAATCTCTCCTAACGAGTCATATGCAACGCCGTCAGGCGTGCATGATCTGACAATCACAAAGTATCCTGATTTTAATTGGGCCAGATATGGGGGTGTCAGTTTGTCCAACTCATCCTTGTCGTTTATGCGCAAGGCTTCGTTGTCAACCCCATATGAGGTCAGCAGATGGCTCAGCCCGTAAAGCGAGTCAAAATCCATCGAGTGAAAAGCCTTCTCTGAGAATTCCACGGTGTGCGGCACCCCAAGGGCCTTCAGAAATCGCGTAAATATGCTGCGTTGGATTGCCATGTTCGATCATTTAATATCAGCTAAAAAAGATGCGGTTGATGCCACAGCCGTTCAATCTTTGAGTGATTAGGTCAGAAATTCTGTTCGACAGCCTCAAGCAGCTCTCTGCCGGGCATCTCGCCGCTTTGACGCCAAACCTCTCGGCCGTCTTTATAAAGAATGAAGGTAGGTGTGCCGCTGATGTTCTCGCTGTCGCACACCTCTTTATTGAGGTCGACATCAAGTTGTTGCACCTTGCATTTGTCTGCGAGTATCTCTTCGATCTGCTGCACGACCGGCTCCATGGCTTTGCAATGAGAGCACCAAGTGGCATAAAATTCAACCAAAACTAACTGTGAAGACCGAATTAATTCATCAGAAGTCATAATACAAAAAATTTAATCATTAAATAATTCAAAATCAAACGCATCAGCGGCTTCAGTCAATACGCAATGTCATATATCGTGTCGCATCATGCTCACCACTAAAACATCTGACCGGCCGATTTGGTTGAACACTCCCCGAGGCTCGCGGCTGCCATGCATCCACCTTTGAGAGCAGCTTTCTCTTGCTTTAGAGTTTTCTCCTTACGCAGGGCAAAATAAAGTTTGTTTGTATGGTCAAGTTAGGCAATTCTTCATTCCCGCTTTATAGTATGGGGTTGTATCTTCATCAAAAATCATTGTAAATCGCGACATCTATGGTACCATCATAAAAGTTGTGTAATCTACGAAAAATGAGTAATTTTGCAACCTGAAAAGAAACGATATGCCTCTGACAAAAGAAGAAATACAGTCGCTGTTGAGCGACATAGAGAATGAGCGCGTGGAGCGCACATTGTCCACCGATAACACCAAGAAAATATCGGAGGCTATCTGCTCATTTGCCAATGACATTCGTAATACGAATAAGCCCGGTTATTTTCTCATAGGTGCCGACGATAACGGCAATCTTGATGGACTGACCTTTAGCGATCCACAGTTGCGTTCATATGCCGGGTTGCGTAATACAGGTACAATTC
>JAIDXU010000036.1 GCA_029058455.1 Paramuribaculum sp. | reverse complement strand
GGTTTGGAAGGGGAGCCGCCATGTGGGATCGCCGTTGGCGGTAGCTTCAAATGAGCCGGCGCCTTCAACTTTAAATTTCACCCTGTTGGTAGCCACAGGCACCGGGTTTCCTTTTTTGTCGACCACGGTGACGGTAAAATAAACCAGATCGTCGCCATTGGCTTCGGCAACTTCGCGCGAAGGTGTAAGCCGCAGGGCGTATGGTTTGCCGGCAGTCACTACCGTGGCTGTGTCAACGGGATTGTTCTGCTCGTCGTAGGCCACGACTTTAACCTCGCCGGGAGTATAGGTTACGTCATTCCACATCAGGCGATAACGGGTCTGATAGGTGGAGTCGTTTTTCTCCCTTATGCCCTGAGACTGACCGTTGACAAACAGTTCGGCTTTGGGATAGGATGTGTAGACAAACACAGGGGTTACCTCACCCTCGCGGCCTGGCCATGTCCAGTGGGGAAGGATATGAAGGGTAGGATCTTCCTTGTTCCACTGAGAGCGATAGAGATAATAGCGGTCTTTGGGAAGCGAAGCGAGGTCAATGATTCCGAACACCGAACTGTGATTGGGCCATGCGTCGGTGTCGTAGGGAGAAGGCTCACCGAGATAATCAAATCCGGTCCATACAAACTGACCGATCACCCACGGTTTGTCATCGTCCATCGCGAAGTCTATATCAGGGGTGTTGCTCCAATAGCAATTTTCGTTATCATAGGAGTTTGACTGATGGTCGGGATGTTCGACAGCTTCCTTGCCGCGGAATATAACCGGGAAATGATAAACGCCGCGTGAGCTAACGGTAGAGGCTGTTTCAGAACCGAGTATCAGTTTCTGGGGAAGGATTGAGTAAGCGGTGTCGTAGTACTGGGGCTTGTAGTTGAAGCCGGGAATGTCGAGCGACGCAGCAAATCCGTTGGTCAGCACGGCATTGATCTGGTCCATGCCGTTTGTGACGGGGCGCGTGGGATCAAGCGAGTGTATGAGGTCGCGCAACATCACCGATTCCTGCACGCCGTCGGGACCCCACTGCGAGGGTACCTCATTGCCTGACGACCACATTACTACCGAGGGGGAGTTGCGATAGTGTTTCACCATGTTGGTGACATCTCTTTCAGCCCATTCGTTGAAAATCGAGCCGTAGCCGTTGGGTGATTTGGGTCGGAAGCTCCAGTCATCGAAAGGCTCGATCATGAGCATGATGCCCATTTCGTCGCAGAGCTCCACAAGCTCGGGAGCGGGCATGTTGTGGGAGGTGCGTATGGCATTGACACCCATATCTTTGAGCAGTTCTATCTGATGGCGCAGGGCTGAGCGGTTGACGGCGGCGCCGAGCGGGCCGAGGTCATGGTGATTGCACACGCCACGGAATTTAGTGGGTACACCGTTGAGGAAGAATCCCTTTTCGGGTATGAACTCAAGCGAGCGAATACCGAAGCGGGTCTCATAGGTGTCGAGCAGGCGCCCGTCAGAGTCGGTGAGGCGGGTAGTGGCGAGATAGAGCGACGGATTTTCAGGCGACCAAAGCGCGGGATTCTTTACAAGGAAATTTTGGGTGAAATCCTGACCGTGGCTCACATATAGCGATGAGTCGTCGGCCACCACCTTACCCTCGGGATCGGTTATGGTAGTCGAGATGGTGATTTTGGCGTTTTCGGGAAGCCCCTCGACGGTTGAGGTCAGTTTCACGGAGGCAAGCGAGTCGGTCACAAGGGGAGTGGTGATATTCGTGCCCCACACCGGTATATGCACGCGATCGGTAGTGAGGAGGTGAACGTTGCGGTAGAGGCCTGCGCCGGGATACCAGCGTGAGGCCTGCTCAAAGTTCTCGAGGTCGACTTCAAGCAGATTCTCGCCCGGCACTACTTCGGGAGTAATATCGACATAGAAGGAGTTATAGCCGTAGGGCCAGAAAATAACTTCTTTGCCGTTGACTTTGACATGAGCGTTGCTCATAGCTCCGTCAAAAATCAGAGTCATCGATTTACCGGCGGTATCGGGCACTTCAAACGTGCGGCGATAGAAACCTTTGCCTATGAAAGGGAGACCTCCGGTGCGCCCGGTTTTCATGGTCTTTTCGGTTTCGCCGTTTTGCTCCACGGCTACAACCTGCAGGTCGTTTGCCCGGTCAAAAGGACCGTAGATGGCCCAGTCGTGAGGCACTCTTACCTGTTGCCAACCGGTTTTGGCTGCAGATGAATCTTTGGTGAATTCCCACCCTGATGTAAGGGTCTGTTGATTGCGCGCGCCCAATGATAAAGCCATCGAGCATGCGAGCGATAGTGTAAGTATATTTTTCATAAGATGGTATTAGGTTCGGCTTTAAAAAAGTCTCAATTCTTATTACGGGTGTTTCAGATCTCCCCTTTGGCTGCTTCCACAAATGGGTGGAGGGCGATTGTCGGGCGACCTTCAAGGTCGAAAGCACCCTTGTCATAACCGTTGTTATAACCGGGAGGAGCTTGTGGCTCCCAATAGAAAATGCCCCGTTGCCGGTTGTCGGTGTCGTGGAGAGAGAGCTGAAGCATGAGTCTGAGCATATCGGCTGTGATCTTAGGTTGATTCCAGTTCATGCCCACTTCACACACCATCACCTCCTTATGCCATGTCGAGGCTGCTCGCTTGAGATTGTCGATCATTGTGTTGACCATCCATGTCCAGTTGTCGGCATCAGGATAAAGCGATACGCCTATCATGTCATATTTGCCCGAGTTGGCGGCGAGGATTCCATAGAGATATAGATACAAACTATAATCCTGGCCGGAATCAATATGAACAATCACTCTTGTCTTGGGCGAGATTTTTTTTGCGGCGTCATAGCCGGCATTGACCAATGCGGCGAAATTAGCGGGATTATCACCCGAGCCAAGAGGCCATAACATTCCGAATCTCACCTCATTGCCTATCTGCACCCATTCAGGCTCGATTCCTTCTTTTTTGAGTGCGTTGAGGGTTGCTTCTACATGAGAGGCGACTGCCGATTTGAGCTGCTGGATGTTATATCCGGCCCATGCCGCCGGGGGTGTCTGCTGGCCGGGATCGGCCCATGATGACGAAAAGTGGAAATCGATCATCAGCATCATGCCCAAGGCTTTGGCACGTTTGGCTTTGACTACGGTGTCGTCAAGTCCGTTCCAACCGTTGGCCGGATCGACCCACACTCTCAGCCTTATGGCATTGACTCCACACTCATCTCTGAGCAGTTTCATGACTTCGGCTGGATTCCCGAGCGAATCACGCCAAATGATATTTTCAGATTCCTGTTGGGTCACCCAGCTCACATCGGCTCCCCTTGCAAAGGGCAATTCTGGCAATTCAACCGGAGTTTCAGAGGGTTGATCGGGTGTATCGGGCAGAGCAGGGGTGTCTTTTTCGTGATCACTGCATGAGGTAAGGATACCGGCAACAACCGGCAGAACAAAACCGAGCAGTTTCATGCACACTGTTTATAATTTCTATAACAATTATATTCTTATAGAATTATAAACGCCGGGATTTAACAAACTGTTTTCAACCGTATCAAGCCAAATGCCGCGTATCTGCATTTTTGTTTCATTGCCGGGAGTGCGTTTCACTCCGGCTCTGATCTCTTCCACCTCCTGAAGCTCGACGGGAATGGCAGTCGAAGGATCGGGCACAAACTCGCGTTTGATAAATGTGGGATAGGGTTCGGGAGTGAGCAGGGTAGGCATAAGGGTTAATCTGTTGAATGGCACCTTGAGCACCTTGTTCGACACCTCGCGGGCATCAACCGTTATGCCATAAGTAAATCCGTGGACTGTAACTACTTCAAAAAACAAGGAATCGGCACCCGACACATCGCCAAGTTCCATAACCATAAATGATTCGGGGGTGGAATGACGCGTGAG
>JAIDXU010000361.1 GCA_029058455.1 Paramuribaculum sp. | reverse complement strand
TTTAAGCCTCATCCCCTTGTAAATCAATGCTTCCACCCAAACTGTGGTTGGGCGTGAGGGAGTAGAGGTGGCTGAAACATATACCTACCGAGGCAAAAGCTCCCGGCAGAGGTTGGGGCTTATTGTCGGAGTCGGCGAAATAGCGTTTGTGAGCTGCACCCCATGCCAGCAGGTCATAGGAAAGTCGCTTGTTGGTCAGAGTGTCACGCTCCTGCGGCGCATTTGGTGTGAGAGGTTTGAGAGTGGAGCGACGGTTGAATTTATAGCTCAGGGCAATGCGCGGACCCATGACATTGGTTCCGGCATTTGGCGCGCGGGTATTACCGTTTGAAAAGTGGGTGACATCCAGACCGCCGGTAAGAGTAAATCTTGGAGAAAGTTCATATTTGAGCAATAGACTTAGTCCCAGCCGAGCGGTAACACTTGAACCGTTGACACAATTTTGGGGCTCGGTGCGATTGGTTGTCCATCCCATCGAGGCGCCGAATTCCCATTCATAAAACATACCGAGCCGGTCGCTGATACGCCACACCTCATTGCCCTGAAACAGGAAGAGGGATTTGGGGCTTCCAACCATTCCGGAGGCTGAAAAAGTGCCTAATCCTATCGCGAAGCCTTGATAGAGGTTGGGGTAGGAGGAGTAGAGCTTATGACCTTCGCCAAACTTCATCTGTGCGCTAAGGGCGCCTTCGCCCATAAAGTCAATGCGCTCTTTCTTGCGGTTGGCTCCTTTAAAAAATGGATTGGTGGGAAACACCCAGTCGGGTCGAAACTCAATCCCGGCCTCGGCCTCATATCGCGATGGCGTTTGGGCGGTAAGGACTGAGGGAGAGACTGATAAGGCAGAAATCAAAGTGGCCGCAGCAATGATTTTGTGTCTGAGACGATAGCCGGATAACAGTTTCATAGAATCTACAGATTGGTATAGGCCACTAAAAAATCATAGGGAATGAAAACGGTGAGTGTGCCGGTTAGAATCTCAGGATCAACGTTAGTCCAGATGGTATTACGGGCTGTGAGACTGTATTCCACACTTTTAACCTGGAAGGCGACAAACAGATAGTATGTTCTGTGCGACTGGGGAGGCACTGTAATGGTGACTTTGAGCTCAGAAACCGCGTCGGGGAGAAGCGATTTTGATATGGCTTCGTTTGTAACATTCCCGTCAGGAATATAAGATACGAAATAGCGGTCGGTTCCGGGATTGAACTTGTCACCCGATGGAAGAGGCACCTGCATATTGATAAACAACGCGCTGTCGACAGGTAGCTGAGGGGTGTTGTCGGCAGGTTGGAACAGTGAGGTGATGTATGTTTTCTTATATGGAAAAACACTGATTTTCACAGAGTCGTTGCCATTGTTGTTAACCGTAATCTGGTCGACGATCTCGTGTTTTGCCGAGGCCGCACTATCGATTTCCCAATTGGTTGTGTAGCGGTAGTCCTCTATATTATAGAGCGGACATGCGGGAATATTAAAATTAAATGATTTGCGGGAATAGGCATAACATACCGTAAGCTGAGCCTTGGAATCTTTCGGAACAAACCATTTGTCAAGTGATACCGTTAAGGCAGGGGAAGAGGATGAGGTGTCGGCTGTCTCGATTCTGAAGTCCATCTGACGGCTGACACATTCCATCTGTGCGCCGAAAGGAGCAATAGGCTCATCGGTGTCAATAATCGAGGCTACAGAGTCGCCCGGAAGCCACAACGAGGCATGTAGATTTCCCAGTCCGGTTAGTATGAATGCTTCGGGAGCAGGGCTTTCAAGTTCGATTCTCACATTTTCATTCGGCCATAAATCAATATCTTCGGGCTGGGAAGGCATGTCGTCATCG
Organism: Paramuribaculum sp.; assembly: GCA_029058455.1. GTDB lineage: Bacteria > Bacteroidota > Bacteroidia > Bacteroidales > Muribaculaceae > Paramuribaculum. The sequence goes on along the minus strand of JAIDXU010000361.1, from coordinate 1,918 downwards.
CTGACAAATACCTGCGAGTTGCAGGCGGTTGCCAACAGACTGATAAACATGATCCGCGCCGTGAGTTTGAGAAAATATGAGTTCATGGATAGATTGGGTTGAGAAAACAAGTCACCCCGCCGGGGCATGGTTTGAGACTCCAACGGGGTGACCTGATATGAGAGTCGAAATTAAAATCAGTTGATGAGGGGAGTGCCGGTCATCTCTTTAGGTTGAGGCAGACCCATGATTTTGAGCATTGTGGGAGCTACGTCGGCAAGACGGCCGGGATTAACGGTAGCATCTTTGCGCTCGGTTACATAAATGCAGGGCACGGGATTGAGCGAGTGTGCGGTGTTGGGAGTGCCGTCGGGATTGATGGCGTTGTCGGCATTGCCGTGGTCGGCGATGATGATAACTTCATAGTCAGACTCGCGGGCGGCCTCTACGGTGTCTTTCACACATTCGTCAACAGCCTTGACAGCCTTTTCGATTGCTTCATACACACCTGTGTGACCAACCATATCGCCGTTGGCATAGTTTACAACGATAAAGTCATATTGCTTTGAGCGGATGGCCTCTACGAGTTTGTCTTTCACCTCATAGGCGCTCATCTCGGGCTGGAGGTCGTAGGTGGCGACTTTGGGCGAAGCCACAAGGATTCTTTCCTCACCTTCATAGGGCGCTGCGCGGCCACCGTTGAAGAAGAAAGTCACATGGGCATATTTCTCGGTTTCGGCAATGTGAAGCTGACGCTTGTCGAGGCTTGAGAGATATTCGCCGAGAGTGTTGGTTACATTCTCCTTGTCGAATATGATATGAACACCTGTAAATGAGGCATCATAGGGTGTCATGCAGAAATATTGCAGGTTGGGAATTGTGTGCATACCGGCCTCAGGCATGTCGTGCTGAGTAAGCACTGTTGTGAGCTCTTTGGCGCGGTCGTTGCGATAGTTGAAGAATATCACTGCGTCGCCATCGCTTATCACACCGCCTTTTTCGCCGAGAGTAGCGTTGTGGATCGGTTTTACAAATTCGTCGGTCACATCGTTGTCATAGCTTTGCTGCATGGCTTTTACCATGTCGTCGGCCTGCTCACCGATGCCGTCAACAAGAAGGTCATAGGCTACTTTTACGCGTTCCCAACGTTTGTCGCGGTCCATAGCGTAATAGCGACCGATGATCGAAGCGATTTTGCCGGTGGTTTTCTCGCAATGGTTCTGAAGCTGCTCTATGAAGCCGATGCCTGAACGGGGGTCGGTGTCGCGGCCGTCCATAAAGCAGTGGATATATACCTTTTCGAGACCATAATGCTTGGCAATGTCACAGAGGGCGAAAAGATGGTCGAGTGAGGAGTGTACGCCGCCATCAGAGGTAAGACCCATGAAGTGAATTGCTTTGCCCGACTCTTTGGCATAGGAGAAAGCGCGTTTGATTTCTTCATTGTTGAGAATAGAGCCGTCGGCAATAGCTTTGTTGATTTTAACGAGATCCTGATATACCACGCGGCCGGCACCGATGTTGAGGTGACCAACCTCAGAGTTACCCATCTGTCCGTCGGGCAAACCTACGTTTTCGCCGCTTGCCTGAAGTTGTGAATGAGGATAGGTGGCAATGAGGTGATCCCAGTAGGGAGTGGGAGTCTGATAAATAACGTCACCTTTCGAATGGTTGCCTATGCCCCATCCGTCAAGAATCATCAAAAGAGCTTTCTGAGCCATAATTTATTGATAAAAAGTGAATTGTAATGCGTTTGCAACAGCCTGACGGAGCCGAAGGCCCTACGTTGGCTAATTTGTTGCAAATGTAGCAAAAATTCGCGACCCGCCGAAAATAATTTACTATATAAAAAAAGTCTTTATCAGGCAGATCGGTCTGATAAAGATAAATGTTAGAACCCCGAAGCCAACGGAATCAGTGGCGGGCGCTGACAATGCGC
>JAIDXU010000360.1 GCA_029058455.1 Paramuribaculum sp. | reverse complement strand
CCGTAGTGGTTCAGAAAGTAAAAGAAGGTAAAGGTGACTTCGGCTATAACGCCCGCACCGACTGCTATGAAAACCTCATGGAAGCCGGCGTGATCGACCCCGCCAAAGTAACCCGCGTTGCCCTTGAAAACGCCGCTTCGATCGCCGGCATGATGCTCACCACCGAATGTGTCATCGCCGACAAGAAAGAAGACAACCCCGCTCCCGCAATGCCTGCACCCGGCATGGGTGGCATGGGCGGCATGATGTAATGTAAACCCGTCTGCTAAATAACCGGATTGCCGCCACCCGGCAGCAATCCCCCCGACAAAAAAATCACCCCCTTCCGGAGGTGATTTTTTTGTGTAGAAACTTATTGATTATTTTAGTCTGAGGCGTTGACCTTCTTTAACTGATGAGAAAACCGAAAGGTCGTTAAGCTTCAACAGATTATTCAAACGTATTCCGAATTGCTGAGATATTTTATATAATGTATCACCCTCCCGAACTCTATAATAGTCCTGGGCTCCATTATATCTTTTCTTTTTACGCTCTATAAACACAATATCACCTTCATGAATATCCTTCTCATTAGTGGTTTCATTATATTCAAGAAGCTTTTCATAAGGCACATCATATCGCAGGGCAATAGAAGACAAGGTCTCTCCGGGATAAAGAATAGCACACCTTACATCGTTTATATCGACAACAAACTTGCGGACAGCTTCCCTTACGATTTCCTCTTCTTCTGATATTTCATTTTCACCCATACACACATCATCCATTTCCACAAGTTCTTCAACTGTTATAGTTTTGGTAATAACGGTAGTTTTACCTTTCTTCAGTTTTACTCCGCCATTGATTGCATAAAGATTATATGCTTCTATATAACCTATAAGTGCTTTTGCATAAATAGGTGATGTGGCATAACCGGCCTTTTGCAGTCCGTTGGCCCAACCTCTATAGTCAAAAATACTCTTATCATAAAGGAAACGATATCGGGCACCTTGAAGTACCTTGGCGTGGTCACGGAACGATTCATCAGCAGTGTTATAAACTCGAAATTGACTCAGGCCAACTTCATCATCCTTAGCACGATATACAGGCCCGGTCCATCCTCCGAATGCCTTAATACCAAAATGGTTATTAGCATTTCGGGAAAGAGCGCTCTTACCGGCACCCGATTCGAGGATTCCTTGAGCCAGAGTTATCGACGCAGGAATTCCATATTCTCTCTCATGTCGGAGAGCCGTTTCGCGATATCGCTCAATATAGGCCTGAATATCCGCAGATGACTGACCCAGTATGTAAACATTAAATAAAGCGCAAAGCGAAAGCACCACCATGCGCTTTATTCTTAAGTTCTTATATGACATATTTGTATTTTTCTCGTAGATTAATACTATCTGTCATAAATTAGATCGCCCGGAGTAAAGCGAAGCAGACGTTTCATAACAAGAAGTATGCAAACAAGCACACTGACCGAAATGACAACTATAGCCCATCCGGTAATAGGATTCCAGAGTGTGAGATATGTATAGTGTCCCTCTCTGAGAGGAAGAAGAATCTCAACTATCCATACCAGCACCAATGTAATAGCAAGAGCAACTGCAACTATTCCGAAAATAATGACAGTATATACTTGGAGAAGTCCGTTATTCGACACACCGAAGGCCTTGAATGTACCCAGATTACGCTTAACCTTCTGGAAATAGTTATGCATCATGTTTACAATGAAGATAATAATGCTGACAAGTGAAAAAATAATCATTGCTGCGGTTAAGACTCCGGCCATCTCACTTACTGCCCAAAAATTCTTCTTTGCATTAACCTGTGTCATTTCAATCTGCAAGCCAAATTTTGATTTCACAAAGTATTCGAAAGCACCTATCGAATCAAGGGTAGTGAAATGAGCTGAAATAACATTATCTCTTTCTCCCTCTCTATCTTCGTTGGTATAATCTCCAGGCTCCATTGTGTCGTAATTATATATTCGCTCCACTCCCATAGGATAAAAGTGTTCTGTTATTTCATGTTCAAGCCCATTGATCTCTGACAAAGACAAAGGAGGGTCGGGAGTTACATAAACTTTAACAATAGAACCGTTTTTCCACGAGCGGAGTTTATCTAAAGGCTGATCTTGAGACCACACTTCATTTATATATCCTTTCATTGAAGAAGGAAGCCACGCCCTAAGGCTATCGGATGTGAATCCTTCCACTCCTTCCGGCACGAAATAAAACAATTCCTTAGCATAGTTCTCGTGATTAAGGTCTATCGGACAATCCATACCTGATTTTTTTCTCACTTCATTGAGATATTTCGAAGCGATAGCTTCTTTATTCATAGGAAGCCGCTTCACCACTGCCAACAAAGGAAGAGGAGCACGAGCATATTCATAATCAAGCATTGCTATACCGAGAGTATCGGCATTTATCGATCTGGAATGATAATCTACATAAGCAGGCCATTGATTCTCATCATAACCGAGATGAGTCATTGCGTCTGCCGTCATAACAATGCCGAGCGAAGAGTTAGAAAGGCTATCAGGGGAAATAGAACACCCGTCTATCAGATTATCTTCATTAAGAACTGCCCTAATAAGATCACTTGTCAAATCTTCGTAGAACAGAGTGCTGAACAATCGCGAGATGCCATCTTTATCCACAAGACTGAGTGATGAATTCACCTCGGTCTGAATCCCATTATAGCCAAATCGTCTCTGTATCGAATCATCGTCAAGAGCTAACTTCAAGGCATTAATCATATCGTCATCCGCACCTGTATCTATATTTACCCAGTTTGTAAAAGGGTCGTTCATCTTATCTTCAAGATAATCGGTGCTGGCGGCAGAAAACGCGATAGCAAAGAATGTGGCGGTCAGAACAAGAGTAAGCAACCACAGGTTGGCAGCATGAGGGCCGAGAACTACCCTACACTCCCGTTTCATTAGGAGCCTCTGATGTTCATTTAAGAGCTTCATAATCATTTTTTGCGTAAATAGTCCTCAAAATCAGATTGCGGCATAGAAATACCGTTACCTTCCCAACAGGATCGGTCATCAACCGGATAATACACACATTTATCATCTATAATGCCATAAACCGAGGTTTCGGCCTCAGAGTTTTTCCCCGGTCTGAATCCTTTTCGAATCTTGATTATCACATCAGCAAAAGTCGTGGCCAAATGCATATCATGACTTACAATTATCGAAGAGGCATCACCGTTTTCATCACAACGGCGTGAAAGCATCCTCATGACCTTCATGGCATTTTCGGGATCAAGATTTCCGGTCGGCTCATCTCCAAAAAGCACTGTGTAATCTGGTATTACGGCTCTTGCAAATGCCAGGCGTTGCTGCTGTCCACCTGACAACTCCTGTGTCAGTC
>JAIDXU010000359.1 GCA_029058455.1 Paramuribaculum sp. | reverse complement strand
CTCATGCAGCTGTGGCCCCTACTGGCGAAAACTCTTCTCTCGACCTTGACGCAGCAAAGCGATTCCGTCGCGAAATACTTGAGAAGGGTGATACCGTCTCGCCTGATATACTCTATCGCAACTTCCGCGGCCATGACGCCGATGTAACCGCATTATTGCGTCGCGATCATCTCGCATAACTTTTATTTCATATAACCATAAAACGACCCGCAGCCTCATGGAGTCTGCGGGTCGCATAATTTTTAGATATCAGGGGTCAGAACCTCTTACTTCTTCCAGCTGATTTTAATTGAAGCTTTCGAAGTCTTGAAGATGTAAACACCTGCGGGGAGTTCGTTAAGGTTACCCTTAACCTCGATACCTGAGAGAGTGTAAACGCGAGCGGTTTCGCCGTCGATTGAGATTTCATCGATACCGGTCGTAATATCTGCCACTCTCACTCTACATGAAACAGTAAGCATACTGCCGTCGATTGTTCTCACGTCAACGGTGGTATCACCAAAATCTATTGCACTGACAGTAGCCGAAAGTTTGTCAATCTGAGCTACACGAGCCACAGAAGGATCATTGCTTTCAAATTCCACTTCCTGCACTTCGGGGTTTCCGAGCAGTGTGGCAGTGATAGTGTGGATAGTGCCTCTTGTTGTCACAATATCGGTCAGTGTCAGCGAAATGCCTTCGGCAACTTTCGAAACCGTCACGGGCACTTCAACCTCAACGCCTTCACAGGCAACTGTAACAACTGTTTCTCCTTTGGCAACACCTGTCACAACGCCGTTTTCGTCAACAATAGCTATAGTCTCGTCAGACGAAGAATATGTAAAGATATGTTCAGTACCCTCTACAAATTCATCCTTAGTGATGTTGACTTCAAGAGTTGCATTGAGACCGGTGCCGATGGCAATAGCTTCGGGCGAAACCTCAAAAGCAAATTCCGGCTCGAGGACTTTCACTGCAACAACCTGCTCAACCTCATCAACCGTGACGGTAATCTGAGTTTCGCCGGGAGCAATGCCGGTCACAACACCGTTTTCGTCAACGGTAGCGATAGCTTCGTCGGCTGAAACAAATGTAGCGTTTACGTTTTCGACATTCTCGGCAAACTCAACTTCGATGGTTGCGGTATGACCCACAATCAGATCTTCGATTGATTCAGGATTAACGGTAAATGAAACCTGAGGCTTGGGAGCAACCTCAACATTAAATTTACATACCTCGGGGCCAAGTGCAACCCTAACCTCCGAGCTGCCTTCGGCAAGAGGTTTAACGATATATGAACCGGCACTCTCACCTTTTTCAATAGCGATTACGTTAGAATCGGCAGCCTTGACAACAGCATCGGCATGGGTGGTAAACGAGCCGTTTGCGCCAAGTTCCACAAGGCTCATATCCTCAAGACCCTCGGGTGAAAGAATATTCTCCGACTCAGCTTCAGCAGGGTTAGCCGGATAGATCATCCAGTGAGAGCCATGATGGGGAGTTCTCCATATCACCACATGGTGATTGTCGTTTAAGTGAAGAGCGGGATATTCCTCATTTTTAGGATTGTTGACCACAAGATTAAAGAAGTTTGTTCCGGCAATCGGATTCAAAGCAACCTCAGCCACTTCACCATCGGTATCAACCATATTGTGAGGTGTGTTGGTTTCAGACTGCACTTCAACAAATTTATCTGTTGCACTATGATGAATCTTATAGATATTCTCGGCGGAAGCAGCACGGAGATGGAACATCGAATTTTCGGAAGTCGCATCCTCGGTGCCGATAAGAGTATTATCTTCGCCAACAGCCATAAACTCGTTAGAATGATTACGGTTATTGAATCTATAAGCCACATCATTCTTTAAAATCAGGGTGTGGGCATAGGTGCTGCAGTTCTCCAGATGTTTTGCATTTTCATCCGAAGGATCAGCTTCGTAGGCAATGAGGGCATCCATATATGCCTCTACCGAAGAAGGAGCCATTGCGCCGACATAATATCCGCCAAGGTCATTAATCTCGGTCACTGTCTTAAGCATTTTCAGGAATTGGGCATAACCCTCGTAGGTAGGATTGACGAGAAGTTCATCACGGCTCTCATTTATTTTATTGAGAAGAATCTGGTTAGTGATTCCTGAATTCTCAATAAAGTAATCGAGCATTTCTTCAGTAAGTACAGGCTTTTCATTATCGGCAACCTCATCACCTTCCTCAACCTTTGTATAAGCGCCCTTGGTTATCTCATCAATCGAGAGAGTGAGATAAACAATCGAATAACTGCGCCCGTAGGTAGCCTCTTCATAAAGGAAAGCGATATCGCCATCATCCTTAACCGACATCGACGAATAAGCCGAGCCGGTAAATGAAACGGGCATATAACCGTTCCAATCCGAAGCAAAGCCCTCTACAGTAGTAAGCTCTTCATTTGTGTCAAGCACCTTCCAGAGCACACCCACATTCTTACGGGCATTATCGCCGAGAGGCATTGAATGGAGCACCAAAGTAGTTATAGAGCCGTCAGCCTTGTTTTTTGCAGGGAGAATGAGGAGATCGCCGTTACAAGCATTCAGATTGAAATCTAAAATCTTAGTATAGCGGGCACCGCTCCAGTCACCCTCACCCTTGGCAATATCGGTGTAATGGAACATGTTGAAATTACGACCACCCGACACACGGCCACTGAATACCACAGCTCCGTCGGGAAGTTCCTCCACCTTGGGTTCGTCACCATTTGATGCTACAACCGGCACTGTCGGATCACCTAAAATATTCCAAGTCTTGCCGAAGTCGTCAGAATACACAACCCAATTGGAGTTGTTACCCGAAGTATTGCGACCTGACAGAGCTGCATAAACACGGTAATAGTCACCCACCTTAATGCGTGAGCTCTGAACCATACGACCGGAACCAATAAACATGCCGGTGAAAGGTCCATAGTCACCGCTATCCTTGAAAAGACCATGCAACTCATTTGTGAGCTCATTATAATTACTCCATGTATTGCCACCGTCTTTTGAAGTCCAGCTTACAATATCCTGCGGATTGTCAAGTGTTCTGCCCATAAATCCGGGATAACCGGCACATGATATCAGCAACACCTCTCCACTTTCGCGGTCAGCCACGATAGCAGGGTCACCGAAGCCGCAATCAACAGCATCCTTATTACCGGAACCTTTAGTAACCTCGTTACCCTCGGCATCTCTCAGAGTCATGGGTTCAGACCACGTTTCACCGCCATTGTCAGAATAGCTGAGGTGGAGGTCAATCAACCCGCTACCCACACCTATATCCTGACCGCTGTGACGATAATCAGCCACGGCAAGCAGACGACCCTTATTGTCACCGTTGCCTACGGTAGCTATCGAAGGAATACGATAAACAACATTATGCTCAGCCGAGCCGTCATATATCATCACGTCGGTAGTGGTGGGAACGGGATTCTCACGTTTCTTCACAAGCACTTTAATCTCATTGATATCGATGCCAACATTTGCACCCGAAGCTACAAACGAGGCATTGATTTCAGATTCAGGAATATCCTGACGGGTGAATCTGACATAACCTGATGTTGAGTTTTTGCTGTTATCACCTGAGGTGATGGTGAGCGCAGTGCCTGCCGCATCGGTTTTCATCATAATGCTGAATCCCGAGATATAATAATTGTGCCAGTCCTCGGGCAAAAGCTGAAACTCCGAAGTTCTTGTCAATCCACCTGCGAGAACAAGATAGCTACCGTCGGAATATTTCTGCATATTATTAACCGAAGTCTCGAGAGAGATCTTATTGGTGTTCGATAATGCCTTCGATCCATAGACGGTTGAAACAACGTTGTCTCTGTATACATCCCAGTCACCGAAGTCAAACTCCATCAGTTCCTCTCCTTCTCCGGCAACAAGCTCCGGATCGTTGGGATCTGTAGTGCGGACACCGACCACAACAGTAAAGTTTTCAAGATAACATTTAGGAGGATTTGCACCCGAACCGGAAATAGTAAGAACGGGCATCACATCATTTTCCGACTCTGCGATCCATTCGAAATGAGTGCCCTCCGGTGTAGCGGTATAAGTATTGCTACCGTCATTATAACTTACGCTACCGGCATTGGTAACCATGTCAAAGCTTACGCTTTTTACATAATGATCATCGCTGTTGACTGTTATGGAAGTCAGATTGCCGCCGGTATTATTGCCTGCCACATTAAATTTTGTAGTGGCATTAACTGTTTCAAGCAACATGTTGCCGGCCTTAAAGTTAACAGTAACTTCAGGATAGCTGTCGGTTGCGGGCTGAACATACTTATGACACCACATATTATTGCCGGTAGTTATGGC
>JAIDXU010000358.1:6475-8506 GCA_029058455.1 Paramuribaculum sp. | reverse complement strand
CACTTGGAAAATGGGCGTGGAGAGAGCTTTGAAAAAATATCTGCCCAACGGTATGAAAGCAAGCGGCCAAAAGTGTCCCAACTGTGGTAACGAGACCCTTGTTTATCAGGAAGGTTGTCTGATCTGCACTTCCTGCGGCACTTCAAAATGCGGCTGATGATTCATTAATCAGAATTTTAAACTCTAATACCATAAAAAAGATGAGGATTTGTTTCTCAATCAATTATCATACCAAATGGGGTGAGTCGATATGTCTCACCACAGGAGGAAAAACATCAGGCACAAGCTATCATCTGCAGAACACCAACAACGGCGATCATTGGCATGTGACGGTAGAGTCATCGAAACTGTTTAATCCCGACGAGGAGTATAAATATTCAGTGGTTGACAGCGAGGGTAATGTGATTCGCTCGGAATGGCGGTCGCATATTATGCCTGACTATGATACTGATCTCGAATTGCTTGAAATAAGCGATCATTGGATTGATATGCCTGATGATAAATCGCTCTACAGTTCGCTGTTTACAAATGTGGTGAATCGTCGCGATAATCCCGATAAAACTCCCGGAAAGATCGGGCCCGCCACACTGGTGATCAAAGCTGAGGCTCCTATGGTGGTTCCCGGGCAGATTCTGGCCGTGAGTGGCAGCTGTGACTCACTCGGCAACTGGAATCCGGAAAAGGCTCTGAAACTCAGCGACGGAGAATTTCCTGTGTGGATCGGTGAGGTATCATGCGAAACTAATGCGCCTTTTGAATATAAATTCCTTATCCTCGATAAGGAATCAGGCAGGATAGTGGCTTGGGAAAACAGCAACAATCGTTTTTATGCTCCTTTGAGAGGTGCTTCGGCTACCACGGCAATTCTGTTGGCCGGAAGCAGGCCTAAATTCGATCTACCCCTGTGGCGCGGTGCAGGTACAGCAGTGCCGGTATTTTCGCTCAGAAGTGAAGATGATTTCGGTTGCGGTGATTTCCTCGACCTGATACCTTTTGCCGACTGGGCCGTGTCGACAGGGCAGAAAGTCATCCAGCTGCTCCCTATCAACGACACTACTATGACCGGCACATGGACCGACTCATATCCATATAACGCCAATTCAACCTTTGCTCTTCATCCGCTTTATCTGCGCCCGCAGGCTGCAGGCCGCCTTAAAAGCAAAGAGCGTATGGATTATTACGAGCAATTGCGCAAAGAGTTGCAACAACTCCCTGCCGTGGATTATGAGCGCGTCACAGCTGCTAAAGACGCCTATATGCGCGAGCTTTATGCCGAAATCGCTGAGGAACTTATCGCCTCGCCCGAATATAACGACTTTGTGACTGCCAACACCAAATGGCTTACCCCCTATGCCGCCTTCTGTGTGTTGCGCAACCGCTACGGCACTCCCGATATGTCGAAATGGGGTGAATATGCCACATATAATCCCACCCGTATAGCCGCATTTGTAGACGCCAACATTACCGAGATTCAATATGTGTTCTTCGTGCAATATGTGCTCGACAAGCAGTTGCGTCAGGCTGTGGACTATGCTCGCACAAAAGGTGTGGGCCTGAAAGGTGATATTCCTATCGGAATCTCACGCACCAGCGTAGACGCATGGCTCAACCCCAAACTCTATAATCTCGATGTATCGGCGGGCGCTCCACCGGATGATTTCTCCGTATTGGGTCAGAACTGGGGATTCCCGACATATAACTGGGAAGCCATGAGCCTTGACGGATTTGCTTGGTGGAAATCGCGTTTCCGTAAAATGGCCGAATATTTCGATGCTTACCGCATTGACCATGTGCTCGGTTTCTTCCGAATCTGGCAGATACCACTTTCTCAGATTCAGGGTCTGCTCGGAATTTTCTATCAGGCATTGCCGTTTACTCCCGGTGAACTTGCTGATAACTATGATTTTCATATAAATGCCGATCGTCATGCCAAGCCTTATATTACCGATTGGGTGCTTGATGAAATCTTTGGCGAAAAGGCCGACAAGATAAAGGAATCGTTTCTTGACGCGGCAAGAGAGGGAATATATA
>JAIDXU010000358.1:0-6465 GCA_029058455.1 Paramuribaculum sp. | reverse complement strand
TTGCCGATTATTTCAACACTCTTCCGGAGGATGAAGGCAACAGTCAGGTATGTGAAGGTCTGATGACCCTCGTGGCAGATCTACTGTTTATCGAAGATCCCCAAACCCCCGGCACATATCACCCTCGAATCTCAGCCGGAAGCACATATTCCTATCGCGCCCTCAATGATTATGAGCGCAGTTGCTATGACCGTCTTTATGATGATTTCTTCTATCGTCGTAATGATGCCTTCTGGCGTGAAAAAGCGATGTGGAAACTTCCGCCTATTATCGATGCTACCGGTATGTTGACTTGTGCCGAAGACCTCGGCATGATTCCTGCATGTGTGCCGTCGGTTATGAGCGAGTTGCAGATGCTTTCACTTGAAATTCAGCGTATGCCTAAAGATCCGGCGATGGAGTTTGGCAACACATTCCTCTATCCGTATCTTTCTGTTTGCACGACCTCAACCCATGATATGCCCGGCATACGCGGATGGTGGGAAGAAAACCCCGTAAAGACACAGTCTTTCTATAACAACGTGCTTCATGAACCGGGAGCTGCCCCGGCCTATGCCGAGCCGTGGATTTGCAGTAAGATTGTGTGGGAACATCTGTTGTCACCCTCAATGCTGTGTATTCTTCCGATACAGGATTGGCTGTCGATCGACGGCAAGTTGCGTCGTGATGATCCGCGCGATGAGCAGATAAATATTCCCGCCATCTCACGTCACTACTGGCGCTACCGTATGCACCTCACAATAGAGCAATTGCGCGGGGCTTATGACTTTAATGCCAATGTGAGTGCCATGATCAAGGAGTCGGGCAGATCGTAATTCCCGATCGAAAAAGTTTGCGAGATTGGCGCAAATGCGCTAAATTTGCATCGAAAATAAGGAGAGGAGCAGTGTCTCCTCTCCTATATATGTATCAATTAGAACATTAAGAAAGTTGTGATCAATCGAGTATTAATCCGAATGAAGGTAGTGCAGTTGCTATACAGCTATCTGCTTACCCGCGATGAATTTAAGATAGAACAGGCTCCCGACGCAAACGCTACCGCCGATCGCCGTTTCGCCTATATGCTCTATCTTGACCTGATGCTTCTTGTGCTTGAGCTTTCGGGACAGAGAGTTCAGGATGAGGAATTGGTCGGAGTGAAACTGTGTGGCGACAACAAATTCCTGAGTCGGAGTTCATTGGCCAGAGCTCTCGGTGCTACCGATGAATTGCGCTCGGTTATAGTTCGTCATCAGTCCACAATCGAAAAGTTTAACGATGTTCTCCCGGCTCTTCTCCATGCCATAGAGAAATCTTCGGTTTATCTCGAGAAATCAGGAGTGCGCCGCAAGCTTGATCTTCGTGAGGAAGCCGATTTCTGGGCCATGACCGTAAGCAATGTTATAGCCCGCACTCCGGAATTTGTGGAAGCTGCCCGCAGCATTGACGGATTTACTCTTGCCGGTCTCAATATGGCGGTTGAAATGGCGGTTGCCACAATCCACAGCTATCGTGATAACAAAGAGATGCTTGCAGGAGCGTCGCGAGCTCTCGAAAAGTCGCTTGACAAAGCCTATGAGCTTTATCACTCTCTGTTGCTTCTGAGTGTTGAGCTTACCGAAATGCAGGCACAGCGTCTTGATGCCGCCCGTCACAAATATCTCCCATCGCCTGAGGATCTCACTCCAAATATGAGATTTGTGGAGAATCAGTTTGTAGAGCAGTTGTCAAAAAATCAGCAACTCGCCGAATATATTAAGGCTAATCCCATAAGTTGGGTTGATGATGATATAACGATGCGTCGTTTGCTTGACGCCATTATTTCAAGCGACATATATATGGAATATATGTCACGTCCCACCACCGACTATAAAACCGATTGCGAATTCTGGAAAAACATCTACCGTAATGTGATTTTCCCGTCGGATGTTCTTGCCGAGGCTATGGAAGAAAAGTCGGTGTTCTGGAACGATGATCTTGAAATCATGTCGACTTTTGTGCTCAAGACTGTAAAGCAATTCAGCGCCTCGACCAATGGGGGTGCCGATGTGAAGCTGCTTCCTCAGTATAAGGATGAGATCGATGAGGTTTTTGGAGCTACACTTTTTGAAAAAGCAGTTGAAAACCGTGAGCTTTACCGCTCTTATATCGACCGTTTTATCAATACCAAACAGTGGGACACCGATCGCCTTGCATTTATGGATATCGTTATCATGACTACCGCAATAGCCGAGCTTCTTAATTTCCCCGGTATTCCTGTGGCCGTGACACTCAACGAGTATATTGAAATAGCTAACTCATATTCCACCCCGCGCAGCGGTCAGTTTGTCAACGGTGTGCTTTACTCGGTGATCAATTATCTTAAGGAGGAGCAGATTCTCGACAAACCCATCGCAAAATAATCGGCCGCTATAATAAAATAGTCACCCTATTATAAGGTGAAATTCATGACTAAGTATTATATTTGCAGTCGATAAATAACCCTATCAACAATATTAAACAAAACAACAATCAACCAAAATTGATATTATGGAAGGACAAGGTTCAGCCGGCATGATGCAGATAGTAATGATTGTCGTGCTTATCGCGATATTCTATTTCTTTATGATTCGCCCTCAGCAGAAACGCCAGAAAGAGATTAAAAAATTCCGCGACGGTATTTCTGTAGGTGATCAGGTTATTACCTCGGGCGGTGTGTATGGCACAGTTCGTAAAGTAAAAGATACAGTCTTTGTAATCGAAGTCGACAAAAATGTGTGCATCACCGTTGACCGTAACTCGGTTTATCCCTCGGCTCCTACATCATCAGATCTTGCTTCAGATCAGAAATCATGAATTTTAACCTGATAATTCAGGAAACGATAACATTCTGTTGAAATCAAATGTTGATGCCGGTAGTGGATTATACCTCACCGGTATCAACATGATTTTTTTATAACGATTATTTACTTCGGGCTTTATCATGAGTAGCGAGGAACCCTTCTCGGCGCAAATCAACAAGCTTGCCGGCAAAACTAAAAAAGCGCTTGCGTCAACAACCGGCAAAAACGTCACTCTCTATCTGTTATGTCTGTTGGTGGCGTTTGGCTTCTGGCTGCTCATGTCGCTTGATACCGAGCTGCAGCGCGACTACGATATACCTCTTGAGATTGAGAATGTTCCTGATAGTGTGACCCTTTTGTCGGAACCTCCGCGCATGATTTCAGTAACAGTCAAGGGTAAAGGCTCTCAGCTTCTTAGGTTTAACTGGGGTAAATTGTCTGCTCTCAGATTACAATATGATGAGACAATGACAGAGGACGGGGTGGTTGCTCTTTCCCACATGAAACTTGACTCACGTCTGCGCGACTATTTCGGCAACACGTTGCAGATACTCTCCATGAGACCCGATTCGATATATGTGCCTCTTACTACCGAGCCGGGCGTAAGCGTCAAACTCAATGTAATCGCCGATGTTCATCCCAATCTTCAGAGTATTATTTCGGGTCCCATTATGGCAAATGTCGATTCGGTCAAACTATATAGCGCCAATGCCATACCCCGCAGTCTTAAATCGGTTGATACCGAACCGATAGTTAGAGATAATCTCAAAGACACCACACGCTATGAAGTTAAGGTAAAGCCTATTCCCGGCGTGAGAATTATTCCTGACAGGGTGATTGTTACTGTGCCGGTGGAGCCGCTTATTTCCAAACGACGCACTATCACCGTGGAGGCTCTCAATGTGCCTGAGGATGAAAATGTTATAACTTTCCCGCTTAATGTTGAAGTATCCTATCTCGTGCCTATAAGCGCTTTTAATAACGAATATCCTATCAAAGTATTTGTGGATTATAATGAGATTTTGCGTGCTTCTTCAAACTCTAAAGTCGCCCTTCATCTCAGCGTTTCACACTCGTTATATCAGAATCTTTCGGTAAAGCCCGATAGTGTGGAATATATTATCGAGAAATTCGGTCGCGAATAAATAGACATTGGAATGAAAAAAATAGCTGTATCGGGTGGAATAGGCTCGGGCAAAAGCGTGGTTTGCAAGATTCTTCGCACGCTGAATTATAGAGTGTATGACTGTGACAGCCGCGCTCGGATACTCATGGACAGCAATAAGGCCATGATTGAGACTTTAAGTCTGGAATTTGGTGAAATAATCCTTGATTGCGAGGGGAATATCAATCGCCCGGAGCTTGCCAAAATTGTTTTTTCCGATTCTGAAAAGCTCAGGCGTCTTAACGAAATAGTGCATGGCGAGGTCAGAGCCGATCTCGAAGAGTGGTTTGAACAATGCCGTAAGGAGGGTTGCGAGAGAGCGTTTGTTGAAACGGCAATTCTCTATCAGAGCGGCCTTGACCGTATGGTCGACGAGGTATGGGAAGTCGACGCTCCCGAACGATTGAGAATCGAGCGGGTAACCAAACGAAATTCCATCAGCGTGGAGGAAGTGGAGAGCAGAATACGCGCCCAACAGGCTCATGTTGTTGAGACACCTCATTCACATACTGTGATTGTAATAAATGATGGACTGATGCCGCTCCTGCCTCAGATCGAGTCATTGCTTCACTGATTTTGTGGAATTATGTTTGAGCCTGAGGTGGTCAAACTCATGCATTAGAACGATTCTTACACAATAGCTCACACCGGTAACAATAGCTACCGGAAGAAATAACCTGAAGCTCATGGCCATCTCCATAGAGAGGAACATAGCCATAAGTGGCGCTTTGATGGTGCCGGCCATAACTCCCGCCATACATAGCATAACACAATCTGCGACAGGGAGGTCGATGCCAATCCATTTCATTATTGAGGTAAAGAGAAAGCCTACCACAGCTCCGGCAAACAGCGTCGGAGCAAAATCACCGGCTACACCGCCGCCGCAGTTGGTTGCCGCCGTCGCAAAGACCTTATATAGGGCAACACAGAGTGTCATCAGAAAAATGACCGAATAGCTGCCAAATTCATTCCAGACCACGCTTCTGCTCAGGAATGCCGCAGGGTCTCCGGCAAGCATTTTACTTATCACATCATAGCCTTCACCATAGAGTGACGGAAAGCAGAACACTCCTATCGCAATGACGAGACCCGACGAGATGTTTCTGAGCCACTGATTGTTGAATGACTGAAAAAACGTGGAAAGTTTCTTCATTATAAAGCTGTAGTAGCATGAATATATGCCGCAGACCAATCCTGCGGCCGCTCCCCATGCTATGGAACCTATATTGATGTATTGAATATCAGGAAATGCAATATCAGGAGCCATGCCGCTACACACAAACGCTACCAAAGCTGAAGTGAGGGTTGCGATGATGAGTGAAACAATAGCCGATGATGACATGCTCACGGCCATTACCTCGATAGTGAAAAGTGCGCCGCCGATAGGAGATTTGAAGATGCCGGCAATACCTGCACCTGCTCCTATGCAAATCATTGTGCGGATTTCATCGGGAGTCATGCCGAGTTTACGAGCCACATTGCTGCCGATAGCGGCGCCCGATGTGGCAACCGGGCCCTCTGAACCGGCCGAACCACCGAACCCGAGCGTTATGGTGCTTGCCAGAAACGGAGCATATATCATATAAGGAGGCAGATTGCTTTTACCCGATTTAACAAAATCAGTCACTTTGTCGGCACCGTGGCTTATATCGTGTTTGAGAATATATCTCTGATATATACCCGCGCACAATATACCTATTACCGGAAGAATAAGAAATGGCCAGTCAACGCCGTCGACTCTGAGATGAGAGGTAAGCAATTTTGTGACCGATACAATCGACCATTTGAGAGCCGAGGCGGTAAGGCCGGTCAATATGCCGACTAAAAAAGCAACAAGGCTGAATCTCACTGCAGGTGAGAGCATACTCAATTTGCCGCCACGATCGGTAGCAGGTGATGATATGTCGATAGGGGATATCAGGGAAGAATCCTGTGCCATTAACTCCGTGAATAAACAGTTAAACATGAGAAGAGTCGCAGACTCTACATTATTAACACTCCGGAGTTTTTAATTGTTTCGATCAAGAAGGCTGAGGAGGGCGGGAAATGTGGGGATCTCTTTTAGGAATGTAATAGACTGCTCACCTTTCACAATGGCACAGTAATGAGTCAGCCCGTTGCTTATGATAAGCATAGGTGTTTTTAACACAATATTATAGCGCGCAGCCTGATTGAAAACTTCACGCGTGATTTTAATGTGCGGAGCCTTATATTCAACTATTGCCACGGGAGAAAGACCGTCGGGAGCGAAGATAACCGTGTCGCATCTGCGCGACATACCGTTGAGCGAAATGGTCATCTCATTGGCCATTAGCCCGCTGCGATAATCAAGGGAGTTGATCAGCCATGAGGTAAAATATTGACGCACTCTTTCCTCAGGTGTGAGAGCAACCCATTTTTTGCGAAGCCGGCAAAACACTTCGCAGAAATCGCCTCGGGTGCTCGGCCTGACATTGAGGTCGACTTGGGGAAGATTGAGAGGCGGTAACGTGGTTGAAC
>JAIDXU010000357.1 GCA_029058455.1 Paramuribaculum sp. | reverse complement strand
TAATGTTAAATATGTTATATAGCATAAAAATCTGTTAATAAAATTAAGGATAGAAAAACAAATAAATATCCCGGCGCAGAGACTGATTGATGTGAGAAAATCACATTGCAAACTGTCTCTGAGCCGGGAATTATGAGAGTGGCCGTAAAGAGGTGGGCCGGGAGATTATTCGTCGTTTTTGACGATAATGATATTGTTGGCGGAAGCGCTTACGGAGTTGAAGGGAATACCCTCATGGTCAAGCACAGTGAAGAAATCATGGTGGCTGATTTTTTTATCATATACAAGCCCCTCGGGTGTGATAAGCACATAGTGGGGAATGCCGTTGATTTCAAAAAGATCCTGCAGCAGCAGTATTTCGTCGGGGGTGAGATAAAGGGAATGGTCGTTGGCGAGATTTTTCTCAACGTATGAGTTATAGGCTTTGAGGGGGGATTGATCTTCGCTTGTGATAAAGAGAAATGTGAATTGGTCGCTGTCGCGGTTGGCATCGCGAAAAGCCTTCATTTGCTCGATATTGCCGCGGCATGGGCCGCAGGTAGTGGCCCAGAAATCAACCAATATCCATTTGCCTGAATAGGGCTCGATGAGCTTGCGCATGAGGTTGCCTGCGGGAGTTGCGGGGAGTTCATAGGATTTGGCATTGACTTGCTGTTCAAAATGGTTGTCGAGGCGCATACGGAGGTAGGGAGAGGAGATGACGTTGGCATAAAGGTTGTCTAACTCCTGACGATAGTAATCTTTCATCCGTCGGGCTGTGCCGTCAATGCCGGGCCCTTTGGCAGCGGAGACAGTGATCTGCCATATAAAGGGCACTTCAGTGCTGTTGCAGTATTCGGCGATGGCCTTTGCGGTCTCGGGGCGGTCGGTTACATATCGGCCTTTAACTCCTATGGCCTGGGGCAGAGTTGAATAGGCCAGTCGGTTGAGGAGGAAATGAGCACTTGAGGCTGCGAGAACCGTAGTGTCGGCTGTGAGAATCGCGGGGGCGATTTCGGCGAAATACTCAGGGGGAGTCGGCGTTGAGAAGAATGTGCTGTCGGGATAGTAGTCTCTGTTTAATTTGCGATACATGTCATAGTCGAACATTTCTTCGGCGTCTTTTGCCAGAATGGAGTTGAGAAGATAGTCGCGGGTGTGGGGGGTGAAGTCGTTTTCACCTATATATTTCTCCATTCGCTCCCTGTAGTCGGCAATTGAGCGAGAGATGATTTCTTTGGCTTCGAGGGGAGCGGTGTCGTCAGCGAGCGCATGGGCTGTGGGGCCGGTTTTTTCAGGCGCTTTAAGAAACGCGCGGTTGATTTCGGCAAGCGAACCGCCATATTCCACATTCTCAAGAAAGAATTTAAGTCCGCGCATACGGTCGATGTCGAGTATGTCTTCCATGTCGATAATGACCTGAAGATCATTGCCGGCTTCGATATATAGGGGAAGATGGGCTTTACTGTCGATAGAAATGGAGACCGTCTGAGGATTGTGGGTGAAGATTTGGTAATCGAATCGGCCGCATGAATCGAGGGGAATCATTTTAGCCATGTTTTTTCCCGTCACTATGTCATCTATATATAGTTTCATGGCGCTGAAACCGAGCCGGGGGTCATAGCCTTTGATCCGGCCATAGAGGTGCATGTTGCCCTCGGTGAAGAATGAGGGGGTGGGGATACGCTGTCCGGCAACCGGGGCTAAGTCGGGAGTGTTCTTGATGGTGGATTTTTTATCGGAGAGCGAGAGGCCAAAGGTTTTCCAGTATGATTCAGGGAAAAGGTCGAGAGTCTTGGTGTTTTTAGGCAGAGGAGGATAGATGATTGTGAAAACGGTGTCGGCCGACTGAGGCATGGTGACCCGTTCGCCGAATTTTATCCCCTCGATAGCTGTGGGATAGAACTTCTCGCCGGTGGCGGGATCGAGAATATACTCGGTGCTGTCGACGCTAAACCACCATGTAGGGCGGAACACGGCGCGGAATTTCATTCTTGTTTCCTTTTTGCCAAGATCGATTTCCTCGACGGTGAGAATGCTCGAAGTGCGCGCGTCGAATGATGGATTCTTGATAATCTTTGCGTTGACCGACACTCCCGACACTGTCAGGATAGAGGCGACTGTCAGGGAGGTGAGAAGTTTTTTGAACATTATATTCCTAAATATTAAGGTGATTAGTTTCGCAAAGGTATGTAAAAGTTGACAATGAGAGGTGTTTTTTTATGAAATTTTTGAAAAATAGTGTTGTTTTTGTTTGCGTATGACCAATATTTGCTATATTTGCAGTGTGATTATGCCAACGTTAGGAATTGGTGTTACCAATAAGACTTGTGAATATGCCAACAAAAGCAAACTTCGATCGAGTGGCTGTGGTGGGAAGAATACGCCACATCATCTCTACTCTCAATATGTCGCAGGCGGCCTTTGCGCGTCGTCTGGGTGTCAATCCCGCCAATCTGAGCAAATTGCTCGGCGGCTCGCTGTCGCTGAGCGAGGGTTTTATCAACAGATTGGTGGTGGAACTCGGGGTGTCGAAGCAATGGCTCGTTGACGGCGAGGGAGTGCCTTATCCCAAGCCTGTCCATGCAGCCACGGTGACCGACAACGGCGAGACGATGGTTGAGGATATCGTAGATCAGGGGCTGCCGGTTTATGACGTGGATGTTACTGCCGGAGCGCGCGAACTGAGTCTGCTGCTCACCGACGACAAGATAGTGGGTAGGGTGAAGCTGCCCAATCTTCCGGCCGACTGCATATTGGTGAGAGTGAGCGGCGACTCGATGAAGCCGGTGATAAGCAATGGCGGATTTGTGGCGATAAGACCTGTTTCTTCACCTAAAACCATCTTTTGGGGTCAGATATATGTTATAGTATTGGATGACTACCGCATGATTAAATATGTGAGACGTCATCCCGACGATGAAAAGCTCGTGAGACTCCGCAGCGCCAATCCCGATTATGACGATATTGATGTTGAGCGCTCGGAGATACGCCGCATGTTTATAGTCGAGGCGATACTCAATTATGATCTGCGCTGCTGAGCCGTCGGTGAAAAATAAGTTGTTTCATCTCTTAAAAGTTCTCTAACCTTATCATGACCCGTATTTTTACTCTGATCGGAATTTTGCTGACTATAATGTCGCCCCTCCGGGCCGAAACCGGCTATGCCGATCTGTCGGCCAAAGCCTCACGATATTTCCAACAGCAGGAGTGGGCTTCGGCCTCGGCGATGTATCAGCTTATGATAGACCGCAATCCCGATGTGGCCGACGTTTATGCCCATGCGATAGTGGCCGATGGCATGAGAAATGACAGGCTCCAGCAACAACAGCTTCTCCGTCAGGCCATAGAGCGTCATCTGCCTTTCGACTCGATATTCGGCAAGGTGAGGGAGCTGAGTTTCTCGCTCGGTAAAGCTACGGTCTATGAGAATTTCCTGATGGAGTCGCGTGCCACTCTTCCGTGGGCTACCCGCAATATCAATGCCCGGTTGCTTGATTATTATATGTCGCGCGGCAATGCGCCCCTCGCCATAGATTTTGCCCGGAAAATGCTTGAAGGTATGCCCGACAATCAGACTTTTCTCGTGGCTCTCGCCAAGGCATATATGATGGCGGGAGAGTTTGACAAGGCTAAGGCCGAACTGCGCAACACCCTTGACATCAACCCCTCATCGCTGCCGGCGTTGCTGACTCTCGGCAATCTTCTACTCTCGCAGGGGGATAGGTCGGAGGCACTTCCGTTGCTTAAACGGGCCTATAGCCTGAGCCCTACGCCTCATCTTGCCTCGACTATCGCGGGGCTTGAGTAGGTTAAGTGGCGGAAAAGTTTTTATGAATCAATCTATTAATAAATATTTAAACCGATAATTATCATGTCTATGTGGTCGATTTGGCTCCTTGTGGCAGCCGTTTTTATGATTATTGAGGTCTTGACCCAGATGGTGTGGACAATATGTCTGGCCTTGGGCGCGCTGGTGGCGTTGGTGGCACTGTTGCTCGGCTGCCCGCTCGAATGGCAAATAGTGTCGATGGCAGTGTCGGCGCTGGTGGCTTTTGTGGTGCTTGTGCCGAGCGTGAAGAAATGGCATCAGAAAATGGCACGTCGTGAAGGAAAGGCTGCGCGCACCGGCATGGCTGCGCTGCTCGGCCGCAGAGCTATCGTGACCCATCAGATAGAACCCGGAGGCGTTGGCCGCGCCCGCATTGACGGCGACAGCTGGCAGGTTGTGGCTCCCGGCGAACCTTTCGGCATAGAGCCGGGTGTGGAGGTTATTGTCACCGGCTATGACTCCATAATCCTTAAGGTCGAGCTTCCCCATCTCTGATAAATCTATTAC